>CAMPIC010000072.1 GCA_946886185.1 uncultured bacterium | reverse complement strand
GCTCCAGCACAAGAACATCGCCTTGCGCATCGAGGCTCGTGATTACCTGTCTCGGTTCAGCGGATTGCCGGTCGGCCGGCACGGCGAACACTCGTTGATGGATGACGACGACGACACGACCACGCGAAACGACCTCACGTTCGGAGGAGGTCTGTCGCTCCACTTCTGAGGATCCAGGAGATCCCCGCGGCTTCGAGTCCGCGTCTCGACGTGACCGACGGAAGTGCCTGCCCGTAGTCGAAGATGGTCACGGTCAGCATCGCAATCGCGGCGCGGGCTCGAAGTCAGGGACAGCCCGGTCTGCGGGAGGAGTCCGCGGCTGGGCTGCTCCCGCGTCCGGAACACGCGGGCACCGGCGCTGGGCGGTCCGATGCCCCCGTCCGAAGTCGTCCGGTGCCGGCGCTGGACGTCTCCGCGCCGTCCACTTCGGCCCATTGGGCCAGCCACCACCTGCCGGTCCCCGGCCACCGTCTCCCTGCTCGATTGCGCCCTCGGCTGTCCCGGGTAAAATGGCCGGGCTTCTGCAGAGTCGAGACAGCTGCGTGTGTCTGAGAGTCGCTGACGTGGAAGGCGCACGGGGCGCCTTCGGGGTTGGGCCGCAAATGGCCCAGGGAGGATCGAGATGTTGCGTGGACGAGTCGTTCGTCATGTCTTGCGTGCGGGGAGCTTCGTCGCTCGGAGCGCTGCCGTGTGCACATTGATCGCGGGAGTCGCCGTCGTTTCGGGCGCCGGCTGCGCCTCCAAGAAGAGTGCGCAGACCACGACCGCGGATCTGATGGAGCAGACCGGCGGTCCCCAGGAGGATGGCTCGCTCCACGGTGGGGCGGAAGTGATCGATCCGAATCAACGCGTGGGATGGGCATACTCCGCGATGCCGAGCCCGGCTCCGAGCGCGCAACCGAACTACCTTTTGAAGAGCTACCGTTGCGAGAAAGGATCGTCCACCTTGAACAACGAAGCTCGAGGCGCGCTCGGGCAGCTGGTCGAATCGATGAAAGCGAATCCGAGCATGCGCGTGCTCTGCGTGGGTCATGCCGATGCGCAATCGGAGAAGGTCAATGCGGAGAACGTGGCGATGGGGCGCGCGCAGGCGGCCAAGCAATATCTGGCCGGTCAGGGCATCGCGAAAGATCGGATCGAAACAGCTTCCTTCGGAGCCACCCAATCCAAAGCCGGTCCGGACGAGACGATCGGGCAGGCCGAGGAACGACGTGTGGAGATCTGGCTCATTTCGGAGTAACGAAACCGAGAAAATGAGGCTGGATGGAGATCGGGGTGAAGTAGACGGCGACCCACTTCACCCCGCCGCGCCTACTATTTCCAGGCTGTTGCCGAGCCGATCGAATTCTTCGGCGCTCGCCAGAACGATCAACCGGTCTCCCTCCTTGACGGCGACGTTCGGTCCCGGCGTGATCGGCGATTCGTTGCGGAGAATGGTGATCAAGGAAACGCCCGGACCGAACGGCCGGTCTTTCAACGGTACGCCCGCCGCCGGCGCTCCCTTGCGGACTACCATGAGAACCATGGAACGGCCGGTCCCTTCGACGGGGATTGGCCGCCCCATCATGAGCAGTTGCTCCAACCGCACCGGCGTGGCCTCGCGGGGCATCCGGGCTCGGCCGGCGTGAATCAGATCGACCACCTTGTGCACATATTCCGCATGATGAACCGGTGAGTCGCCCAGGGACGCCACTTGCGCCTGGTAGAGGCTGGCCCATCGCGCCCTCCGAGTCAGCCGGGACTGAATCGCAAACGAGAGCGTGACCGAAAGCATCGCGGGCACGATGAGTCCATATCCGCCCGTCATCTCCACCACCATGAACATGGTCGCCATCGGGGTGCGTGCGGCTCCGGAGAAGAGCGCGGCCATCCCCACCACCGCGAACGCCTGGAGGTCGAGATGGGCTCGAGGAAGGATCGAATTGACGCCGGCCGCGAGCGCCCCGCCGAGACAGGTTCCCACGAAGAGGATCGGCGCGAATACGCCGCCGGAGCCTCCGGAGGAAACCGTGAGCGACATCGCGACCAGCTTCGTCGACGCCAGAAGCAGGAGCATCCCGAACGCGAACTCGCCGTCGATCACCTTCTGCATCCACCCATACCCGCCGCCCAACACTTGCGGAATCGCCAGCCCCAGAAGGCCGACCAGAAAGCCGCCCAGGGTGGGCTGGAGCCATCGCGGACCAGGGAGTCGCCGAAACCACTCGTTGGTTTGATAAAAGACCTTCGGAACGACCGAGCCTGCGGCGCCCGTAATCACTCCGAGCGCCGCGTACCATCCGAGTTGACCGATGCTCCCGACTCGCAGGCCGCTCTCGATCGCGAAGATCGGCTCGTATCCCACGAAGGCGCCGTTGACTGCATAGCCGATCACCGCCGCGACCATCGTGTAAAGTAGAGCTCCGCTTTCGAGCGCCATCGATCTGTACAACACTTCCACAGCAAGGAAGGCGGCGCCGAGAGGAGAACGAAACATCGCAGAGAGCCCGGCAGCCATGCCCGCCAACATCAAGATGCGGCGTTCATCGTTTCCGGCGGCGAAGAGCCGACCCAGGACCGAACCGAACCCGGCAGAGATTTGCGCTCCGGGTCCTTCCCTGCCGGCGGAGCCTCCCGACCCGATCGTGATCGCGGACGCGATCCCCTTCACAATCGGCACGCGTCCCCGAATGCGGCCATCCTGATGGTGAAACGCTTTCACCGCACTGTCGGTACCGTGTCCCTCCGCCTCGGGGGCGAAACGGAAGACGAGCAGTCCGGAAACCAGCCCCCCGATCGTGGTGGAGAGTGGAATGAGCCAGCGCCCGTAGCGTCCGACTCGTTCGACCGGATTTCCTCCCTCGGTGGCGATTCCTGGCGGATCGTAGCCGGCGATGCCGTGGAGGAAGAGATGATGCGCCTGATCGATCAACCAGCTGAAAACCTGCGCGCCGAGCCCGCCGATCACGCCGATCACAGCCACGTAGACGAGCATTCGCCCGTCCCTGGGAATGTTGAGCCTCGGTATTCGAGTCGTGCCGAGCATGGAAGTGCATACTAGCGCGATCCGCTACTCACACAACCTGAGCGTGCAGATGAATGGTCAGACTCGGAGAAGGGCGTCAGCCGCGAGGCACGGTCTGGATCTCGACGAAATCGAGCAGTCCTTCCTGACCGCCCTCGCGGCCCAATCCAGACTCCTTCATTCCTCCGAACGGCGCCTCCGGAGTTGGCCCGGTCCCGGTGTTGTGACCGACATGTCCATAGCACAGCCGGGGGACGATCCGTTCCGCGCGCGCTTCATCTTCCGTGAACAGGTAAGCGGCGAGACCGAACTCGGTGTCATTCGCCAGCCGGATCGCCTCCTCCTCGTCCTGGAACTCGAAGAACGGAAAGAGTGGACCGAACGTCTCCTCGCGCGCGCAGAGCATCCCGGAACGCGCCCCCCGCACCACCGTGGGAGGAAAAAACCATCCACCCGCGCGAGCCCTCATGCCGGCTTGCGCGGAGACGTTGGGCATGTGCCCGCGAAACACCGCACGGGCTCCCTTGGCGAGGGCATCTTCCAGATGCCGATTCACTTTTTCGTGGCCATCCCGATCGATCATGGGACCCACCGCGACGCCTTCGTCCATTCCGTTGCCGACGCGCAGGGGCTGGAGCCGCGCCACGAGCGCCCGTTCGAATTCGTCCGCAATCGATCGCTGCACGAGGATCCGATTCGCGCACACGCAGGTTTGGCCGCCTGCGCGGAGCTTGTTCTGCACCAGCTGCTCGGCGGCGCGTTCGAGATCGGCATCCTCGAAGACGAGATAGGGCGCATTCCCTCCCAGCTCGAGAAGGACTCGCTTGCAATGCGGGGCGGTCTGCGCGAGCAGGATCTTCCCCACCTCGGTAGATCCGGTGAAGCTGATCACGCGCACCGCCTGATGGGTGCACAGCACCCGCCCGATCTGCTCCGCGTCTCCGATCACCAGATTCGCGAGCCCGGGGGGGATCTCGATTCTCTCGAGCAGAGTGAAGAGGGCGATCATGGAGAGCGGCGTCTTCTCGGCCGGCTTGATGACCGAGGGGGCGCCCGCCGCCAACGCGGCAGCGAGCTTCTTCGCGATCATCGCGAACGGAAAGTTCCAGGGAGTGATCAGTCCGGCGACTCCGGCGGGCCGATAGTGGATCGTCCAGACGTGGTCGCGAGGTCGCTCGGAGAGAGTGCGGGACTTCAGCCGATCAATGTTCCTCGCGGCGAACTCATAGAAGCCGGCTGCGTACTCGGCTTCGGCCACCCCTTCGGGAAGCGGCTTGCCGTTCTCCAGCGTGATGATCCGCCCGATCTCCTCGCGCTCCTCGAGAATCGCGGAGGCGAGGTCCGAGAGTAGCCGGCGCCGCTCCTCCAAGGAGAGCGACCGGGCTAGCGCGACGGCCGCCTCGTGCACCGCAGAGTTCGTCTCGGTGGATCCCATCGACGGCACTTCCGCCAGAATATCGCCGTCGAACGGATTGATCACCGGAAACCGCTCGCGCGACTCGCGCCAACGGCCCCCGATGAACCCCCCGAGGCGGGGAAGAAGATCCGATCGAATCAATGCGCCACCGCCATTCCTCAGCGGGCCACGCGCGACGCGCTCGAATCCGGTTTCGCAGTCCGCCGCGGAAGCTTGGCCACCCGGTCAGGACGGGACTTGTATTCCGGCCGCGATTGCGCCGCGACCTTCGCGCGGCGAACCGCGCGCGGCTTCGCCTTCTTCACCGGCTCGGGCTTCTCCGAGCCCCCCTTCTTCTTCGACGCTCCTTTCGGAGGAGCGAGCATCACGTCGAGCGCTTCCTCGATCATTTCGATCGGCACGAAACGCATCTTCTCGCGCACTTCGGACGGCACGTCGTCGAGCTCGTGCTCGTTTCGCTTGGGCAGAACGACCGTGTCCAGCCCGGCGCGGTGCGCCGCGAGCACTTTCGCCTTCAGCCCGCCGATCGGGAGCACCCGACCGCGTAGCGTGACCTCTCCGGTCATCCCGACGTTGGGACGGACCACCCGTCCAGTGAGCAGGCTCACCATCGCTCCGGTCATGGCGACTCCCGCGGAAGGGCCATCCTTCGGAATCGCGCCCGCCGGGATGTGCACATGGATGTCGGTGCGATCGAACACTTCCGAGTCGATATCCCATTGCGAAGCCTTGGAACGCACATAGTTGTACGCGATCTGCGCGCTCTCCTTCATGACATCGCCAAGCTGACCGGTGAGCGTGAGGCTCCCCTTCCCTCTCATGCGAGTGGCTTCGATGTAGAGGATGTCCCCTCCTCCCGGCGTGACCGCAAGACCGGTCGCGACTCCCGGGACGCGATATTCATCCCGGCGCTCGGAGACGAAGCGCTCGGCCTTGAGGTACTCCCGCACGACCTTGGGAGTGACCTGGAAGCGCCGCTTCTTCTTCTCCGCGATCGCGACCGCCACCTTCCGGCAGACCGAGCCGATCTGGCGCTCGAGCTCGCGCACTCCCGACTCGCGCGTGTAGTCGTGGATGATCTTGCGCAACGCTTCATCGGAGAAGGTCACCTCGTTGGGGCGAAGCCCGTGCGCCCGGATCTGCCGCGGAACTAGATACTGCTTCGCGATCGTCACCTTGTCGTGATCGGTGTAGCCCTCGATCTGAATAATCTCCATCCGATCGCGCAACGGCTCGGGAATCGCGTACAGGCTGTTCGCGGTCGCGACGAAGATGACGTCGCTCAGGTCATAGTCGACATCGAGATAGTGATCCCGATAGGAGTGGTTCTGCGCCGGATCGAGCACCTCGAGGAGCGCGCTCGCGGGATCTCCCCGCCAATCGGAACCGAGCTTGTCCACCTCGTCGAGCATGAAGACGGGATTGCGCGTGCCGGCGCGTTTGATTCCCTGGATGATCCGGCCGGGGAGCGCGCCCACGTAGGTGCGGCGATGCCCGCGGATCTCCGCTTCGTCGCGCATCCCGCCCAGGCTCATGCGCGTGAAGTTGCGCCCCAGAGCGCGCGCGATCGACTTGCCCAAGCTCGTCTTTCCGACTCCGGGAGGACCCACGAAGCACAGGATCGTGCCGGCCCGAAGCGCAGGATCATTGCCGGGATCTTCCTCGGAAGGCTCGGGATTGGAATCAGGCGCCTTCGCGGATGCCTTGGGCCGGGCCTCCTCTACGTCTCCGTCTTCCGCGAACTCCTCCTCTTCCGCTTCGAGCAGCTCCGACATCTCCGCTTGGAGCTCGTGGTCGGAGATCTCATCGCCCGGAAGCTCGGCGAACACTCCCAGCACCTGCTCGACCAGCACATCCTCGGTCGGCATGCGCTTGCCATCGCCGAGGGCCGCTTGACCCGGCTTCCTCTTCCCCTTCTTCCCTTTCTTTCCGGAATCGGAGTCTTTGCTCGTCACAGGCACCGCCGGCACCATCCGCACACGCCGCGCAGCCATGCGCGAGGCTTTGGGTAACTGCTTCTCTGCGCGCTCCGTGATGAGCTTGCGCACGGCCAGATACTCGAGGATCCGGCTCTTCACGTCGGCCAGGTCGTAGTGGTCCTCGTCGAGAACCCGCCGCGCCCGTTCGATGTCGAGTTGATCCCGGCTGCTCTTGGTCCAGGGAAGATCCACCATCCAGTCGATATACGTCTTGATGAGCGAGTACTCCGCGGCCTGAGGGGGCATCGACTCGAGACGCTTGAGCTCGCGCAGGGTTTCCTTGCGCGCCTCTTCCGGCATTCCGCTCGCGTCGACCTTGGCGCGGTAGTCCTCAACGAGTTCGCCGGTTTCCTCCTCGTCACCCAGCTCCTTGCGGATCGCTTTGAGTTGCTGGCGCAGGAAGAACTCGCGCTGAGCCTTGTCCATCTCCTCATGCGCTTCCGTCTGGATCTTGTGCTCCAGAGTGAGGATTTCTTTTTCGCGGGAGAGATGACGGATCAGGATTCGGATCTTTTCTTTGAGATTGCCCGACTCGAGGATGCGTTGCCCGTCACGCTTGGAAATGCGCGCGTTCACGGTGATGAGATAGATGAGGTGGCGCGGATCCTCGACCTGGGTCAGGAATCGATTCACCTCGTCCGGCAAGTGCGGCGAAAGGGAGACGACTTCCTTGGCCAGCTCCTTGAGGCTGCGGAGAAGCGCGTCCATCTCGACGCCCGGCTCCTCCTTGTCGGGGAGCGTTTCGATCTCCGCACGCAGGTATGGATTGGGCTCGAGCCAACGGGTGACTTTGAACCGTTCGAGTCCCTGCACGATGACCTGCATCGCTTCGCCCTGAGCTCGAACCACGCGATGGATGCGCGCGACCGTCCCGATGGACCAGACCTGATCCGAGGTGGGCTCATCGATGGTCGGATCTTCCATCCCCACCAATCCGATCAAGCGGTCTCCGCGCACCGCGTCCTCGACCAGTTGGATCGAACGCGAGATCCCGACGGCGAGCGGCAACACCATGGTCGGGTAAGCCAGAGTGTTGCGAAGTGGCAACACCGGCAGCATCTTCGGAATCGAGGTGAAGTCGGATTCGGTTTGAATCGATGTGGACATGAACCTTCCTTCGTCGTGGCTCCGCGCGGGCGGGGTCCTGGCCATTCATTCCGCCGGTGCCCGCAACGGAAAGAGAGAACTCTCGGCTCGCTCCGAAACATTGGTGAAGACTGGGGAACCGCGCCAAGTAAGGCAGCCTAGCACCCCGCCTCCACGCCCCACAAGCCGACGGGCAACATGGTTGGATGTCCTGAAACAGCGCGAGATTGCGCTCGATTCGAAATCAACCGCTATGATCGCGTCATGTCTCCAGTCGTCGAGTTCGATCGCGTGTCCAAGGTCTACACCGTCGCCGATCGGACGTTGACCGCGCTTCATGACATCACGTTCCGTGCCACTCCCGGCCGCACCGCCGCCATCGTCGGACGCTCCGGCAGCGGGAAATCGACCTTGCTGCATCTGGCTGCGGGAATCGAAGTTCCCACTTCGGGAAGCGTCTTCGTCGGCGGCCGGAACCTCGCGGAGCTCTCCGAGAGAGAGCGAACGATCCTCCGCCGGCAGGAGATCGGACTGATCTTCCAGTTCTTTCATCTTCTCCCCCAACTCTCCATTCTCGAAAACGTCTCCCTTCCCGATTGGATTGCGGGAGAGCCCGCAAGGAAAACCCGGGAACGGGCCCGGGCGCTGCTGGATCGCGTGGGTCTCGAGTCGCGGAAGGACGATCGGGTGGAAGGATTGAGCGGAGGCGAGCAGCAACGCGTCGCGATCTGCCGCGCGCTGTTGCGCCGCCCGCGCCTGCTGCTCGCGGACGAGCCTACCGGTAATCTGGACGACGACAACGCCGCCGTCGTGATCGATCTGCTCATCCGAATGGCGCGCGAGGAGAACTCGTGCCTCCTCGTGGCCACGCACTCCGCGGAATTCGCGGCGCGGGCCGACGAACGCCACGAGCTTCACGGGGGCAGGCTCGAAACAGCGGGCGCGTGATGTTGCGTTACCTCGCGCGCACGGCTCGCACACGCTCCCGGGCCCTCTCGGCCCTCACGATTCTGGGAGTGGCGGTCGGTGTGGCCTCGGTCCTCGCGATCCAGATCCTGAATCGCAATGCGATCGCCGCATTCACCGGGAGCGTTCGCGCCATCAGCGGTCCGGCGGATCTATCGATCGTTCCGCGAGCTCCCGAGCTGCCACCGAATCTGTTGGTGCGCGTTCTCGAGACACCCGGAGTCGCGGGCGCCTGGCCCCTTTATCGGATCGAAGCCGCGCTCGCGGAGGATCCGAGTCGGTTTTTGCAAATCGTCGGCGTCGATTTCTACGGAGCTCCACGGTACCCGTTGGAAAGCTTTCCCGACGAAGACGGAGAGGCAACGAACGATCGTCGCCCGGCCACGCGATCGGTGAGGGACGCGTGGCAGGAGGCGCTCACGATTCCGGGATGGGTCGCGATCACTCCGGAATTGGCCGCGGATCGCGGATGGCAGATCGGAGACAGCATCGCCGTCACCTCCGGAGCGCGGCGCGCGACGCTTCGCGTCGGCGCTTTGGTCGATTTCCGCAACCGTTCCCCTCTGGGCACGCGCAATCTCGCGCTCATGGACATCGCGCAAGTCCAGGACCTGACGGGCCATCCCGAACGCATCGATCAGATCGATCTCCGCGTCGACGCGGGCAAGTCGGAGTCGGTGCGCGGCGATCTCGAGCGAAGCCTGGGAGCCTCGGTCGAGGTGATCGACGCGGCGGAAACCGAGCGGCGGGCCGAAGGACTGCTCGGCGCATTCCGGCTCAACCTGACCGCGCTCTCCCTGGTCAGCCTCTTCGTCGGCGCGTTCCTCGTCTTCACCAGCACACAAGCCTCGCTCGTGCGCAGACGAGCGGAGTTCGGACTCTTGCGCGCCCTCGGCGCGACCAGAGCGCAGGTGTGGATCGTCATCGTGAGCGAAGTGCTGCTCCTGGCGGCGAT
>CAMPIC010000071.1 GCA_946886185.1 uncultured bacterium | reverse complement strand
GGGAAAAGTCCTGCACCAGACGCACCAAGGTGTCGTACACCGCAACCGTTCCGTGCGGGTGGTAGTTACCGGTGACGTCGCCGGTGATCTTCGCGGACTTACGGTAGGGCCGATCGGGAGCGAGGTTGAGGTCGTTCATCGCGACGAGAATGCGCCGGTGCACCGGCTTCAAACCGTCCCGCACGTCGGGCAGTGCGCGCGAGACGATCACGCTCATCGAATAATCGATGTAGGACTTCTTCATCTCGTCCTCGATGAGGACGGATATGACCTTGTCGTTTTCAGCCATCGTCTACCTACGCGCCTCTTTCGGCCACTCTACATCGATTCGCTCGCATGGCCGGCCGCGAGCGAGTCCTCTCTTTCCCGGGAGATCGAGAACGACTCTCGTTCCGCTCAGATGTCGAGGTTCTGGACGGCCAGCGCATTCTCCTCGATGAACTGCCGCCGCGGCTCGACGGCGTCGCCCATGAGGATAGAAAAGATGCGCTCCGCCTCCGCGGCGTCGTCCACCGTGACCTTCAGCAGCACCCGCTTGCTGGGATCCATGGTCGTCTCCCAGAGCTGGTCCGGGTTCATCTCCCCGAGACCCTTGTACCTCTGGAGATGGACCGTCTTGCGACCGAGTCGATCCATGATCTCGTCGCGCTGCCCGTCATTGTATGCGTACTCGATGTGAGTGCCCTTCTTGACCGCATAGAAGGGAGGCTGGGCGATGTAGATGTGCCCGTTCTCGATGAGCGGCTTCATGAACCTGTAAAAGAACGTCAGCAGGAGCGTGCGGATGTGGGAACCGTCGACGTCGGCGTCCGTCATGATGATGATCTTGCTGTAACGAAGCTTGGAGATGTCGAACTCTTCGTGTCCAAATCCAGTACCGATCGCGGTGATCATGGTGCGGATCTCTTCGTTGGCGAGCGCCTTGTCGAGCCGCGCCTTTTCCACGTTGAGGAGCTTTCCGCGGATCGGAAGGATCGCCTGGAACCTACGGTCCCTTCCTTGCTTGGCGCTCCCGCCGGCGGAGTCTCCCTCCACAATGTAGATCTCGCACTTGTCCGGATCTCTCTCGCTGCAGTCCGCGAGCTTGCCGGGCAGCCCGATTCCGTCCAGCACTCCCTTGCGGCGGGCCAGCTCCCTCGCTTTGCGCGCGGCGTCCCGGGCCCGGGCAGCGAGCAGGCTCTTCTCGATGATCCGCTTCGCCTCGGTCCGATGCACATCCAGGTAGTCCTGGAGGAACTCTCCGAACACCGACGCGACGATTCCCGTCACCTCGCTGTTGCCGAGCTTGGTCTTGGTCTGCCCCTCGAACTGCGGATGCAGGATCTTGGTGCTGATGACCGCGGTCAGTCCCTCGCGGACGTCGTCTCCGGAAAGCGTGGTGTTCTTGAGCAGATTGGACTTCTGCCCGAACTGGTTGAGCACGCGCGTGAGGGCGGTACGAAATCCCTGGAGATGCGTTCCCCCTTCCGTGGTGTGGATGTTGTTCACATAGGGGAAGACCGTTTCCGCGAAGGAATCGGTGTACTGGAACGCGATTTCCACTCCCACATCGTCCCGCACCGCGCTGCAGTAGATGACGTCATGAAGAGGCGTCTTGTTCTCGTTGACGAACTTGACGAATTCGACGATGCCACCCTCGTAGTGATACACCGACTCTCTCGGAGCGGTCTCCCCTTCCGCGGGGCGGCGATCCCGGATGGTGATCTCCACGCCCGCGTTGAGGAAGGCCAGCTCGCGCAGGCGGTGGATCACCGTCTCGAAAGAGAACTCCACTTCTTCGAAGATCTCGGGGTCGGGCAGGAACGTCACCTTCGTGCCGCGGCGATCGGTGGTTCCCTTGACGGTGAGCTGCGTGACGGGATTGCCCCGTTCGAAGCGCTGGTGGTGGATCTTTCCATCCTTGTAGACTTCCACTTCCAACCACGCAGAAAGCGCGTTCACGACGCTGACACCCACTCCGTGGAGACCACCGGAGACTTTGTATCCCCCTCCGCCGAACTTACCGCCGGCGTGGAGCAGGGTCATCACGACTTCGACGGCAGGACGCTTCTCCTCGGGATGGATATCGATTGGGATCCCGCGGCCGTTGTCATAGACGCTGGCGGATCCGTCGTCTCCCAGCTCCACCTCGATGCGCGTACAGAATCCCGCGAGCGCCTCGTCGATCGCGTTGTCGGTGACCTCATAGAGGAGATGGTGGAGTCCCCGAGCCGAGGTGCTTCCGATGTACATGCTCGGTCGCCGCCGCACTCCCTCCAGACCCTTGAGTACTTGAATCTGACTGGAGTCGTATGCGGTCGAGGGACTGTCTGCGTTCATCGTTTCAACCCTTCAGTGTAAATCGCAACCGTTGGACGGTGGTGCCAGGGACGAGCTCGCGTAGTCGCGCCATGATTCGGGGCGCCAGGAACCCCAGATGCTGCATGAGAGGCGCATGATCCACCTGGATCCAAAGCTCGCGGCCGCGGATCTCCAACGGTCGCGTCCGCCGGCTCAAATCCCCGAGGATTTCGTCCCATCGCAAGAAAATCTGACGATCGACGATCCCCTGCTCGAGTCCGTGTCGAGACAGAATGCTCGCGAGGATCGGCGAGATATGTTTCAAGGAGAGAGTTCTCCCAAACCGTGGGTCTCAGCGTTGAGCCGATGCCGAGACTCCTCCACCCGCCAGCTCCGTTCCCGGCAAGCGAAGCGGCATCACCAAGCAGAAGAGATCGGGATTCTCCGCCACCGGCGTGAACACTCCCGCTGTGGTCGGCCCCTGGAAAGCGAGCTGTACCTCTTCGGCTTCCATGGTACGGAGAAGATCGAGGAGGTAATTCGCGTTGTACCCGATGTGGAATTCGTCACCCTCGTACTGCGCGGGGATCGTGTCGTCCCCCTCCCCGACGTTTTGAGTCTGAACGGTGAGGCGCAGCGAACCGGACGAGAGGGACAATTTCACCTGTCGCGTGTTCGACTCGCTCAACACCGCGACTCGGCGCAGCGCGGCCATGAAAGGCTCCCGCGATACGATCGCTTTCTTGTCGTTGTTCTTCGGAATCACGTCGTCCACGGGCGGGTAGGTGCCGTCGAGCAAACGCGTATAGAGTCGGCTGTTCCCGAGATTGAACAGGCAGTACCGCTTGCTGGTGCTGAGGGAGACCGATTCCATCGCTTCCGGCAGCTGCCTCTGGACGAGCGCGAGCGCTTTGGGCGGCACCAGGATTCCACCCCAATCGGGATAGTCCTGATCGTCGGTAGCCCTCGCCAAGCGATGGCTATCGGTGGCCGTGAAGCTCAGTTGTCCATTGCTCGCCTTTACGAAGACGGCCGTGAGCTCGGCGCGGGTGAAATCAGTGGTGACCGCGTACGAGGTCTGCCGGATCAAACGATCGAGGACGTCCGCTTTCACCGCAAAGACGACCTCCTCGTTGATCTCGGGCGCGGGAGGGAACTCCTCCGGATCGGTCCCAACGAGTCGGAACCGCCCTCGGCCGCAACTGATGGAGATGCCTGACGTGGTGGAATGGATCTCCACCACATCGGCGGGCAACTCTTTGACCACGTCCAGAAAACGTCGCGCCGGGACTGTCACCACCCCGGGCTCAGCCACCGTTCCCCGCGCGTTGTTGACGAGGAACGTATCGAGGTCGGTTCCCATGAAGCTCAGGAGGCCGTCGGAGGTCGCTTCGATGCGCACGGAGCTCAGACCTTGAATGTTGCTCCGGGCGGGTACGACCCCCGCCACCATTTGCAGGCTGCGATACAGCTCGCTTTGGACCAGGGAGAACTTCATGGACCCTCCGGGCGGCGATTCCGATCCGCCGCCGCAATAGCCGTCACGCAAGATCCGATCCGTCGGATGGGCTGGTCACGACGCTGGTATGTGATCCTGTTCACGAACTCCCAGAGAATAGGCAAAGGGCCCGCTCCCGTCCACCGGAATCCACGTTTCAACCGCGATCCAGCCAATTGTCTGACAAGGAGTTAGACAAGTGGTTATCAGACTCCTTGATCATCTCCGCAAAGAGCTGGCACAGGCTCGATTCTCGGGTGGTGCCGGGATTTGGCTTCCAGCTCCCCAACGAAGGACGGAGACGTGATGGCCGCTGATTTGGACAGTTCCGATCGTGATCGCGCTCTTCATGGAGCTGTCCGACCGTGCCGCGTCCGCCGCATGAGCGCCTTCTTTACTAGATCTGATATAAGAAATGAATCTAGTAGTAGTAGTAGGGGTGCGGAAACCGTGGACGAAGTCCTTCGCAGCCACTCAATTGATTACCCTGCAGAGTCTTATCAGTTCCTTTACTTGGGGATAATTCCCCGATGGACGCGGCTCCAAGGCCCGTTCTTCGTGGATAGAGCAGACTCCACACCGTCGCCACATCAACATGTTATCAACCATGCAGTTGGCGAATCAGTCGGCGTTTAGTCGGTGCGGTCTTCCCTTTGGCGGGTCCGCCCGACGAGAATCGTATCCAATCGCTCCAGGAGCGCCTTCATTTCGGGATCCTGATCGCGCAAGGTACGGATCTTCGACAGGGCGTGGAGGACGGTGCTGTGATCCCGATTGCCGAAGCGCCGGCCGATCTCCACCAGAGTCAGGGTGGTGTGTTCCTTGGTGAGATACATCGCGACCTGGCGGGCGCGGGCGAGCGTGTTGGTGCGGCGCTTTCCCCGGAGAGACTCGACCGGAACGTCGAATTGCTTCGCCACCTCCGCCTGGATCTCGTTCACGTCCAGAGCGCGCACCGCTGCGTCCCGGATGTACTCGGAGAGAGCGTCCTTCATCAGATCGAACGTGATCGCGCTGCGCGACAGGTCGGCGAGCGCCTGGAGGCGCGTGAGCGAGCCTTCCAGCTCCCGGACGTTGGTACGGATCATCTCCGCCATGGCGAAGATCACGTCGTCCGGGAGCTTGATGCCATCCCCTTCCGCTTTGTAGCGAAGGATGGCGATCCGCGTCTCCAGATCCGGCGGCTGGATGTCGCAGACCAGTCCCCAGCTGAATCGGGAGATGAGCCGCTCCTCGAGATCCTGCAGATCGCGGGGAGCCCGATCCGAGGTGAGGACCACCTGCTTCCCCCCGTCGTAGAGGGTATTGAAGGTATGGAAGAACTCTTCCTGGGTCGACTCCTTCCCCGCGAGAAACTGCACATCGTCGATCAGGAGGAGATCGAGACCCCGGTACCGCTCTCGGAAATCGAGGGTGGAGCCTCGCTGGATCGACTCGATCATCTCGTTCATGAACCGCTCGGCGGAGACGTAGCAGATTCGAGCGGCCGAGCGCCGGGAAACCTCGTTCCCGATCGCCTGCATCAGGTGGGTCTTTCCCAGACCGGTGCCTCCGAACAAGAAGAGAGGGTTGTACGCGCGCCCCAGCCCGGCGGCCACGGCGGTGCATGCCGCCCGTGCGAACTCGTTGCCGCGCCCGACCACGAAGGATTCGAACGTGAAGCGGGAGTTTAGGTTGTAGTTTCGCGCGCGGCCGTCGAGGCGCAGTCCCCCCTGGCCGGATCCTGGCTCGGCCGCCCTGGGGTTGGGCGGCCGCGGCGCGCGCCGCTGCGCCCGATCATGGAACTGCTCGGACACCACGAACTGGACTTCGGGCGCCGTTCCGAGTGTGTCCTCGAGTCCCGCCTTGAGGATCGGGAGATTGTGCTCCTCGAACCAATCGACGAAGAAGGGATTCGGCACTTCGAGCACGATGCGTTCCTCCGTGAACTCCAGGGGACGCATCGGCCGGAACCAGGTATTGAACTTCTGTTCGGAGATACAGCCTTGCAACTGCTTCAAGACGGACGACCACAACCTCGCCGGATCACGTGGCTCGGACAAAAGCATCCCCCAACCCCCGATTTCAGGAGTTTATCCACATAGTTGTTCACATCGGGACACGCAGATGTGGGATTTTCAGGGCGAGGACACAGTCGTCGGATCTTGAGAAACGAACGGAACAGGAGAAGTCATGCACATTTGAGCGGCATCCCTAATGGCTAGCAAAGTAAGCCATTACAAGAGTTGAGCACCATGTATCCACAGGCAAAATCCACACCGGAATGGTGCGGCGAGCGGATATCTCGGTGGTAAATCGAAAATCGCGTCTAGCTGTTCGGCTGCTGGGCGAAACCAGTTATGAACAACAGACTGGGCCGCCGCGAAGGTGATGGGGAATCTAGCACACTGGATTTCCGTCCCACAACGGGAAAACGGAATTGCCCGCCGTAGGCCATGATCGGATAAGTCGTTATGTTTCAGTGAATAGACTCTATTCGCCTCAGGTTGGCGCTGCGAGCGGGGATCGGAACTCGTGGAACGGGAATGAATTGGAATCGGCGATCTGGTGACCGTTGCCTAGGGGCAATCGGTGGACGGCTCCTCGTGTCCATCCTGATCAGTGCACACTTCCGCGCGCCTCACTCGCGGAGACAAGGGGCTCTTCCCCTGTGCAGGCGGCTTTTCCCATGCCGGCTTGGCCCCGCGGGGGGTTCCGACTGGATACGGAGTGTCGCTTCCGAATCCGTCCCAGGTCGGAAAAGCGTTGACGCCCTGGGAGCCCAATCGTTAGCTTCACCGTTTGTGCATCCCAAGACACGAATGCTGTCCCCGACAGGGTACGGCCTCCAGGAGTTTCGATGAAGCGTACGTATCAACCCCACAACCGGAAGCGCAAGAAGACGCACGGATTCCGGAAGCGGATGAGCACCGCGAACGGACGCAAGACCTTGAGCCGGAGACGCGCCAAGGGACGCCGGCGTTTGGCGGTGTGACGTACCTGCTTGGTCGGACCTTTCGAGACGCTGCGTCGCAAGTCCGAGTTCTCGGAGGTTTATGATCGAGGCCTCGGCTACCGTTCGCCGCTCGCGGTGCTACTCTGTCTGAGGAGCGACGAGTCAGGATTCAAATGCGCGGTGGTTGCCAGCCGCAAAGTGGGCGGGGCCGTTCGCCGCAATCGCGCCAAGCGGCTCCTCCGAGAAGGGCTACGCCGCGCCCTCGGAGAGCAGGATCCTCCCCGGGGCTGTCGCATCATATTGATCGCGCGCCGCGCTACTGCAGACGCGAGCGGCGCCGAGGTTGTCGACGCGGTGACTGATCTTTGCAAGCAAGCCGGCCTCACGGCGCCGGCTCAATCGCCGGAGAAGTGACGGTGGGACCCGAGCAAGCCTCGGTTTATCCGATGGTCCTCGCACTCCGGCTGTATCGACGAGTGGTATCGCCACTGCTCCCGCCTGCGTGCCGTTACTCCCCCACGTGCTCGGAATACGCGATCGAGGCCCTGGAAACGCATGGCCTCGCGCGTGGGACCTACTTGACGCTCGCGCGGCTGCTTCGCTGCCACCCGTTCCACCCCGGCGGACACGACCCTGTCCCGGGAGCACGAAGGAACAAGGAACGGAAGAATGGATCGACGGACCATCCTCGCCATCGTTCTAGCCACCATATCGCTTGTGATCTACCAGTTCGTGTTCGCGCCGAAAGAAAAGCCGGCCGAGCAGGTTCAGACAGAGGCTCCGGCAGAACCATCGCCCACCCAAACTGAGGAGCCGCCCGCCGCGCCGCAGCTCGACGCGGCCGAAGTCCATGCCACGCAGGAAGGCATTGGCGTAGCGAACATCCTGCGCGCCGATTCTGCGCCTCTGGTTCCGGTCCAGATCTCCGGACCACTCTATACCGCGACGATCGATCCGGCGGGCGGGGTGGTGAGCGCCTGGTCGCTGGCTGACTACACCGACTACGCCGAGAAGCCTGCAGATCTGGTTGCGGATCCGGCAAAGGGATTGTTCCAGCTGGCTCTCCTGACGAGCCAAGGGCGCATCGAGCTCCATGACATCCCGTTCGTAAGCGAACAGAGCCGGGAGGACGGGCTCGACCGCGTGACTCTGCGCGCGCAAGACCCGGCTGGCTGGAGCTTGCGGATCTCATACACCTTCACGCCGGACCGCTATTCCGCCCGGGTCGAGGTGGAGACCGAAGCCCTGCCTCGCGGGTCGGATCTGGAGATCATCTTTCCGGAAGGGCTTCCCCGCTTGGAAAAGGCGGCCAAGACCGATCACGACGCCGGCGCATCGCTCGCCCTTATCGGCAACGATCTGACCAAGCACCGGGGCGTGAAGAAGGAGGGCTGGTCCGCCAGCGAAGAGGGAGCCCTGCGTTGGGTGGGGACGCGGAGCAAGTACTTCCTCGCCGCGGCGATCTTCGATCCTGGCACCGAGGGAACGTACGACGCGGTCGCCGAGCGCGAGGGAACCACCACTCACGTGCGTACGATCGCCCGCATTCCGACAAACGAGCCCGGCGAAGGACCGCTTTCCTTTCTCCTCTATGCGGGCCCGCTGGAGCTGAAACGGCTGGAGACGTACCACGCCGGGCTGGAACAGGCGGTCGATCTGGGATGGAAACCGATCGTGCCGTTCAGCCGGCTGCTCCTCGCCTGCCTGAACTTCCTGTATTCGGTCGTCCCGAACTACGGATTGGCGATCCTGATCCTGTCCGTGGTCGCCAAGGTCGCGTTCTATCCGTTGACCCGGAAATCTCTCGTGAGCATGCGCGAGATGCAGAAGCTCAAACCGGAGATCGATCGGATCAACGAGCTGCACAAGGACGATCCTCAGCGCAAGCAGCAGGCGATGATGGAGATGTATCGGACGCGCAAGATCAACCCGCTGGGCGGGTGTTTGCCGATGGTCATCCAAATGCCCGTCTTCATCGCTCTGTACCAGGTCCTGGCGAATTCCGTGGAGCTGCGCAAAGAGCCTTTCGTTTTGTGGATCAACGATCTCTCGTCTCCCGATCTGATCGGCACACTGATGGGAATCCCGATCCACATCCTGCCGTTGCTGATGGCCGCCACCATGGTCTGGCAGCAACGGCTTCAGCCGATGGATCCCCGGCAAGCGATCATCGGCTATTTGATGCCCATCATGATGCTGGTGTTCTTCTACATGCTGCCTTCCGGCCTGGTGTTCTACTGGACGATCAACAACGTCCTGCAGGTGGGGCAGCAAATCATCGTCAACCGTGAATCCGGCCAGCAACTGGCAGCGGCGTGAGAATGGAGAGGAGAGAGAATGAGAGGTGGTAGCAACCGACCCGGTCGCGAACGGGCCACGGAATTCCAGGGCAAGACGGTGGACGACGCGATCCGGGCAGCGTCCCATCGATTTCGTGTTCCACCGGACGAGCTCGAGATCGAGGTGGTCGAGGAAGGTCGTGTGGGGTTTCTCGGCCTGGGAGCGAAGGAAGCGCGCATTCGCGCTCGGATGAAGCCGCAACAGCGCCGCACGGGCGGACCCGACGATCGCCGTGGCAATCGTTCCGGCGGAGCGGGTGGAGGTCGCGATCGGCGTCCGGCACCGGCGCCCACCAGCCGCCGTCCCGTCGATCGTGGGATGGTGCAGGGAGGAACCGCTCCGGGCCTCAATCCGTTTGGCCGGGAGCGCGACGAAGAGACGCTGGTTCAGGGCCGTTCGGACGGCGGCCGCCGTCGCCGTCGCGGAG
>CAMPIC010000070.1 GCA_946886185.1 uncultured bacterium | reverse complement strand
CTTGGTGCTGCGAGAGCTTCCGCTCCCCGATTCCATTCGGACTCGACTCCGGGACGAGGGGTATTTCGTAGCTGCGCCCGCCACCGCGCGGCGCGTTTCGAACCTCAGCCTCCCTGCGGACTCTCCGGAAAGCCGATGGCCCGGATGATCGCTCACCCGGGCCATCGTCACGAGCTCCACGCTGTTGATCGTCCCGCCGGCAGCCGGTTTCAGACTCTCCCGAACCTCATTTGACCAGGCTGGAGCTGCTCGACTCGGCGGGCTCCGCTGCCGGCTTCTCGAAGTCGCCCGCGCGCACCACCGAAACCTTCTCCGGGACGATGTACTTCTTCATCACGGCAAACACCTGCTCCGGAGTGAGATCGCGAACCCGCGCCTCCAGATTGGCCTGCCACTCCATGGTTCGATCGTTGTAGGCCTGTTGGGCGAGATCGCCGGCGAGCTCGCCGTCGTTGGCTCTCGACACTTGCTGGCGCTGCAGCCATCCGGACTTCGCGTCCTCGACTTCCTGCGCGGTGAAGGGAACTTTGGTCGCCTTCTTCATCTCGTCCTGGAATGCCTCGAGGAGGCGCGCGTCATTCTGCGGAGCGTACGCCGCGAATGCGCTGAGTCGGGCGTCGCTTCCCACGGGAGGCGCGTTGAAGCGCGCGCCCACCGAGTAGCTCAACCCTTCCTCCTGGCGAATGCGCGTCGCGAGGCGCGAGTTGAGGAAGCCTCCTCCGAGCATGTAGGAGCCGAGCACCATGGCGGGATAGTCGGGATGGTCCTGATTCATCTCCACGCGGATCCCGGCGGACATCATGGCGCTCTCCTTGTCGGGGATCTGGATGCGCTCCACGAGGGCGGGTCGATCCTGATAGTCGGTGATGATCCGCGCATGCTCAGTCGGCGTGTTCCAATCGCCGAGGAGCGTCGCCAGTTTCGGCTCCAGCTCCGCGGGATCGAAGTCTCCCACGACCGCGAGCTCCCCGAAGCTTCCTCCGTAGAAGGCGTTGAAGAACTCCTTCACCTTGGCGAGGTCGGCGGCGCGAACCCGCGCGATCTCCTCCTCCGCGGTGAGGGTCGCCCGTGGATCCTCGGCGGGATACGGATACAGGTGGCGATTGAGCTGCACGAACGCACGATCGCGCGGCTCGGTCTTGGACTGTTCCAAACCCACGAGCGTTTCGTCCATCAGCTGCCGGAACTCGTCGGCGTCGAAGGCGGGATTGCGCAGCACGTCCGCCATGACGTCGAGCGCCGGACCCAAGTTCTCGCGCGTCGTCTCCAGATTCGCTTGCAGCCACGAGCTGCCTCCAAAAATGCGCATCGTCGTCTGTAGCTCATCGAGGCGGTCGCGAATCTGCTCGCGCGTGCGATTCGTGGTTCCCCGCATGAGCATGGACGCGCTCAGCTCGCCCACCTGGTTCTGTCCCTGCAGCGACGTCAGATCTCCGAAGTGCAGGCTCATGCTCACGTCGACCGTTTCGCCGCGCGTCTTCTTGGAAAGCAGGATCACTTCCATTCCGTTGGCCAGGGCGGTCCGCTCCACGCGAGACTCGATGTTCTCCGGAGAGGCGTCGAAGTCCTCGCCCATCGCCATCGGCTTGCCGCCCACGTAACCGGCCAGCATCTCGGGAAGGTTCGTCACGTCCGGGATGGCTACGCGCTGCGGTTCCTGCGTGGGGAGATAGAGGCCCGCCGTTCGGTTGCCTTGCACCAGATATTCCTGCGCGACTCGCTGCACGTCCCCCGGCTTGACCTCTCGCAGGCGATCGCGATTCAGGAACATCAGGCGCCAATCGCCCATCGACGCCCATTCGCTGAGATTGATCGCGGCGTAGGAGGTGTTGCGCATGGTGGTTTCCCACTCGCGGAGCAGCGCGTTGACGGCTCGCTGGACCTCTTCCTGGGTGGGCGGAGTCGTGGCGAACGTCTCCGCCGCGCGGATCAGCTCCTCTTGCACGGAGGCCACTTCCTTGTCCTTCGGCACTTCCGCGGCGAGGAAGAAGAGCGCGGGATCCTTGAAACGATCCGCCCTGGCATGGATGGAAGTCGCCTTGCCTGATTCGACCAGGCTTTTGTGCAAGCGTCCCGAGGGAGTCGACCCGAGCACGTGCGCCAGCACCTCGAGCGCGGCGAAGTCGGCATGGGATCCTGCAGGAATGTGGTAGGCCAAGGCCGCCACCTGCAGGTCGCCGACGCGGCGCAGCGTCACCGTACGCTCTCCATCCTGCGCCGGCTCGCGCGTGTAGACCGCCGGCATCGGCGTCTCCGGATTCTGGATGGAGCCGAACTTCTGATGAATGAGTGCGAGGGTCTTGGCGGGATCGAACTTGCCCGCCACCACCAGGACCGCATTCTCCGGGCGGTACCAGAGACGATAGAACGCGCGCAGCCGCTCGATCGGCACCGACTCGATGTCGGAGCGCGCGCCGATGGTCGAGTTTCCGTAGTTGTGCCAGAGGAAGGCGGTCGAGTAGATCCGCTCCTCGAGCACCATCTGCGGACTGTTCTCTCCGATCTCGAATTCGTTGCGGACGACCGACATCTCCGAGTCGAGATCCTCTTGCGCCACGAAGCTGTTGACCATGCGATCCGCTTCCAGATCGAGCGCCCAGTCGAGGTTCTCGTCGCTCGCCGCGAAGGTTTCGAAATAGTTGGTGCGATCGAACCAGGTCGATCCATTGGGGCGCGCGCCATGGGAGGTCAGCTCGTCAGGGATGTTCCGGTGATTGGTCGACCCCTTGAAGAGCAGATGCTCGAGGAGGTGCGCCATTCCCGTCTCTCCGTAACCTTCGTGGAGCGAACCGACGAGGTAGGTGATGTTGACCGTGATGGTCGCCTGGGACGGATCCGGAAACAGGATCACGTCGAGTCCGTTGGCGAGCTCATAGGAAGAGATGCCTTCGACCGTGATCACCGACTTCATTCCCGGCGGCAAGGGAACGTCGGATTGTCCGCGCACACTGGTGGCGAGGAGCGCGCAGGGGCTGAGCGCGAGCAGCGCCACCGCGTTCCTGGAGAATGCTCGTGACATTTGGAACTCCTGACGCAGGTTCGGGAGAATGCGAAACATCCGAGGCGGACGCGCCGAGCGCGCGTAGGGCCTCGGTCGAACTGCGGCAGTGTACTCCTGGAGGGCTCGGCAGGCGATGGTGCCTGTGCGGATGGAACCCGGAATGCCCGAGCGATGGCGGTCCTAGCGGGCGTTCACTTCCCGGGCTTTCGCGATGATGTCCTCGTGATGGGCGGGATCCCAGCGAGCGTCGATCTTCGCGAGCTCGATCCGGTCCCAGTCGTCCTTCGGGACGAGGTACACCTCGGGAGCTTTGGGCTGCTCCTCGAACGTGAACGCGCGGCGCGCCCGCGGAGAGAGCACGGAGTCGTCGGGCTGGGAGGAAGAGGCCATTCGATAGTGGCCGTAGCGAACCCAGGTGAGCTGCGGATCCGACTTGGCCTTGGCCATCGGCACCTCGATGTAGACCCGGCCCTCTTCTTCCCGGGTCGTGAAGCGGAACCAATCGCTCATGCGCAGATCGGTGACGCGCGGCTCGGGAGTGCCGTCGGCCCAGTACCAAGCCCCGTCGGAACCGCGGGTCAAAGCTCCACCTAGTGCCGTTCCGCCCATGGGCTTACGAGTCCTCCCGCGGTCGGCCGAACGGCTTCCCGCGTGCCGTAGGAACGGAGGGGGCGATCTCCGTCCTGATTCCAACGTGTTCCTGCGGCCTGTCTTCCGGAGAGATCGGGAGCCTATGGGAATACCTGCAGAAAAACGTGCGGCCGGCGCAAATGGTTGTGCGCGGAGCATTTGCACTGGCCGACGCGGGCCACTCGGAGCGACCGATGCACGCCGCGCGCAGAAAGTAAAAGTGACACGGCGCGTTCCAGGAACGCCCGCGTGCCGGGGCAGAGCTCGCAGTACCGATCGATCTGCTCCACACTCATCTGGCTGTTGCAGAACACGGTCGGACCGGTGCCACTGATCTGGAAGGAGCTGCTCGAGCCGGGGCCCATGTCACCTTCCTTTCGCATTGAGCCGCCTATTTCACTCGCGATTCCCGCATGGTCTGGAGTAACCGCGAACCGATCCCGATGGATGCGCGAGCTGCTTCCACCCTCGCGCGCACGACTGCACTGGACTCCGCCCGCGCCGCCGTCGAATTCACGACCTCGGACGACGGTCTCAACTTCACGGCAACCGCACGATCCGAATCTCGGCTCCCGGCCGCGATGCAGTTCGCGCAAAGTAAACTCCAGCGGGAATACGATGACCTTCGGTGTCGAGGCCATCGAAGACGAGTGCGGCCACTTCTGGGCTCGAGGATTCACTCGTCTTCGTTGCTTCGGTTGATGGGGACTCGGGTGTCGCTCCGAGGTCGCGAACCCGACGCCCGCCCGCATCGTAGACTTCGATCCGCACTGCGGCCGCCCCCGGACCGACCAGTTGCAGGGTGACGTGTTCGGTAAACGGATTCGGAAAGCGGATCGACCTCGATCACATTTACTGCCGCATCGGGAAGACCTTCGGTGATCGGCGTCCAGTTAGCCCCGGCATCAGTGGTTCGGTGCACGTGGGGAATCGCCTCATCCTCGTGATAACCGGAATGCGTTACATAGGCGATCAGCGGGTCGTCGGGATCAACCGCCACGCGCGTGACCCAGCGAGTGGGCAGGCCGGCGGTAATCTCGGTCCATGAGGAGCCGGTGTTGCTCGAAGTCCAGACGTGGGCGTCGTCCGTTCCGACGTAGAGACGGTCGTTGTCCGAAGGAGCCACGGCGATGGTCGTGATCGTATGAAACGGCAGTTCGGTGCCGCCTGTCCCGTCCGTGAGGTCGCTGCTGATGGCGCTCCAGCTTCCCGCACCGTTCGTGGAACGCCAGACGCGATAGGTCCCGTAGTAGAGGATATTCGAGCTACCCGGCTCAGCGACCAGCGGTGTAGACCAGTTCCGTCGGTCTGCTCCATCGATCCCGCTCGTAGCGCTGGTCCAGTTCGCGCCGCCGTTCGTGGAACGATAAAGGTCGCCGTACTGGAACTCGGCCCAGAGGCGGTTTGAGTTCGCAGGGTCGACCAGGCAATAGAAGCCGTCTCCTCCCAAGATCTGGTCCCAATCGTCGTCCGCTCCAGTCAGCGTTCGGCTCGTTCCCGTGTCTTGCGCGCCGCCGTAGATGCGCTCGGGGAGACTCGGGTCAATGGTCCCGGCGTAGAACTGGGTGAGTGGCAAGGTTTGGACGTGGGTCCACGAAGTGCCCGCGTTGCTCGAGATGTAAACGCCGCCATCATTTCCGGCCACCATATGGGACGGATCATTCGGATCGATCCAGAGATCATGGTGATCAACGTGCATGCCGTTCGACGCATCGGTCCAGCTCATTCCGCCGTTCGTGCTCCGGACCAAGGGCACACCGAGAACATAGATGCGGTCTTCATCCGTCGGGTCCACCCGGACATTGCCGAAGTACCAACCGAAGGAAAGGTACACGCCTCCGATCGCGGCGTCGTTCAGCCGCGCCCATGTATCCCCGAAGTTGGTCGTCCGAAACGTGCCGGCGTAGAAGCCGGGATCGTTGGCATAGGTGGCGAGGAAAGTGCCAGGCGCGGACGGCACGGCGGCGAGCCCGATCCTTCCGCCCGTTTCGGACGCCTCCGGCAGGCCACCTTCGAGCAGCATCCAGGTATCTCCTCGATCCGTTGATCGGTACACGCCGCTCGTGAGTCCGCCCATCGCCCGCTGGTCCGGGTGGCGAGTACGCTCCCAAGTCGCGGCGAACAGGCGGTCGGAGTCGCTCGGATCGATGAGCACATCGATCACGCCCGTCGAGTCGGTGAGTGCGAGATGCTGCGTCCAGCTCATCCCGCCATCCGTCGTGCGGTAAAGTCCGCGGTCGGGGCCAGTCGAGAACAAAGCGCCCACCGCCGCGACGTATACGAGATCGGCGTCCATGGGATCGACCGCGATTCGGCCGATGTGGCGAGTGGTTTCGAGACCGAGCGAGGTCCACGTATTCCCGGCATCGGTCGAGACGAAGAGCCCGGCGCCGGGAAAGGAGTCGCCGCTGGCATTGGCTTCGCCCGTGCCCACGTAGATGCGGTCCGGATCCTGCGGGTCGATCGCGATCGCCCCGATGGAAAATGGGCCGATCGCGTCGAACACGGAGGTCCAGGTTGCACCGTCATCCTCCGATCGAAAGACGCCGCCCGTGGCCACGCCGATGAAAATGCGGTCGGAGACGTCGGGATGTACGGCGACGGCCGTGATCCGCCCGCCAATGTTCAGGGGTCCGGACGGAACCCAGGGTGTCTCGTCTGCTTCTCGGGCGCCGAACGGGTCTCCCGCCGGCCCCAGGTTGCGGGGTTCCGCTGCGCGCGGGCCGCGCTGAGCACGCGCTCGACCGCCGAGGCTGAATAGTCGGGATTGGGATAGGCGCGCTGCCGATGAAACTAATCGTTGGGGTACATGCCCGCGCGCTTGCCTATCGGCGGGTGGAGACCATCGGAGCTCGCGAGATCGGGGAGTTGATCATGGCGCTTGCTTCGGTCCGTCACCGTTACCGCGACGGCGAACATCGACGCCAAGGCGAGGATTGTCCACAATGCAGGCCCACGGCCCCTGTTGAACATGAGTCGGCCTCCTTCCTGGCGATACAGCGGGCTACCAGAACGCGGCCTTCACTCCGCCCCAGCTTCGCTCATTCGTCGGGACCGGCCCGTCCGGGCACGGGAGATACCCCGGTACGCCGAAGCCGAGAGCGCCGTAGTCGGCGATGTAGTCCACGGGGGTTTGGGGCCAATCTCCGATGAAAACGCCGCCTTGAGTTGGGTGCTCGCCCAGTTCAAACGCACTGGGTTCATCAGCCTGTGATACCCCGGCGAACCATGCGAGCTCTAGAAGGCGCTCGTGTTGTGGCTGATTCCACATCAGTACCAGTCCGCTGCCCGGAAGCGGCCACTCGTCGGTGTGCTGTTCGATCTCAGCGCAGTGCCCACTCTCCACGATTGAGAGAAGCGCGGCATCGTATTCGATGCCGAAGGACACAGCGATCAGCTCCGGATTCGATTCTGCAGGAAAGGCCGCAAAGACGTAGAACACGATTGGAATCGACGTTTCGGTCGAAACGGTCGAAGTTGCCGTTGCGCACGACTCCAACTCACTTTGCCAGCAGAACCCGTTGGAACCGTCCGTATAGACGATCGACTCATTTGCGTGAACGATGAGCGTACCGCCGGCATGCGGCCCTGCCAAGCAGGGCTCGCCAAGTCCGCATGTCCAGCACGTCACGCAGAAGCAAAGCATCCCACGAAGGGTTTCCAGGTCAGTCCGACTCCAGGAGTCCCATTGAGTCCTCATTGTCTTCCTCCGGTCGTTAACGGACGAGCACGAAACGTGTTCGAGCACTTCCCAGACCCTGCATCCTCCATGTGGCAAAGTACACTCCAGAGGGGGCGTCTCGGCCTGCAGTGGTTCGGCCATTCCAAACCACGACCCCATCATCTGTTTGCCCCGCCATGGGGCGAATCGACCACACGACCCGCCCGGATACATCATAGACGGTGAGTTCACCCTCTGAAGGATCGCCGCTTGGCAAGAGTCTGAAATGGACGTGTTGGGAGCCGTTTGCATGGTCGACGGTCGCTTGCACCGCGAGCGGCTGGCCGGGGGTTGCGCCATCTTCTGGTGCCGCGCTAGGATTGGCGGTTCCTGCAACGGTGTACGCAAAGCGAACCCCCGACGGCGGGGCGGGCCACCATACGTTTTCGGCTTCCCCGATGTCCACCTCATAGACATAGGTCCGAAGCACGCAGCTTGTTGTCGTCGTGTCCACGACGTCACCCCACGGAAAGTCAAACTCCTGTGGATCGGCGGCATCCCGACCGACGGTCCCACCAAGGCGTGTCCAGACGTCTGGCACCTCTGAGAACGTGATGGGGAACTCGACGGTACCTGTGCGCACTTCGTACCGCCGTGACAGGTACTCGCCGGGGGCGTGTGGCGGTGGTGGGAAGTTCCAGAGAACGCTTGTCCAAGCCGTTGGATCGCCGTACTGCGTAGCTTGTCCCTCCGGAACCGTCAAGTCGTTCAAGATCAGGTTCGACGTGACGTACTCCAGTGCGGCTTGGGCATTGACACGCCCCCATGCGTAGGACAGAGAATCGAATCCTTGTGCACCGAGGTCGACGGCAGTCAGTTCGAGAATGCGCTGTACGTCCATGTCGTGCAGCGGCGGATTGAGACCGCGATCAATCGACATGACGAGACTCGCGATCCCGGACACAATCGGACACGCTAGGGAAGTTCCCCCTGCCACAACGTAAGCGTCGGGGTCAAGGTACTCAAGCGTCAGAATGTCTCCGGGGGCCACCACATCCAACCATCCGTTGTGCGCACTGAACTTGAGGTTGTCAAAGCAGCCAAGCCAGCCAACACCGACGACATGAGGATACGCAGCCGGAAACCTCCGCCATTCCTGGACGTTCCAGTTGCCGGCAGCGGCAACGGGCGTTGCGCCACGATAAAACGCGCTCAGCAGCGCCTGCCGCAGTGGTTCGGTCGAGTCATGCATCCCCTCCACCCACGCAAGGCTGAGGTTGATGATGTCAGCTCCCGCATCGGCAGCTTCGTAGATGGCGGCAGCCACCGTATCGACATCCGAATTCACACACTTGCTCAGGAGTGTGCAATTCCAGTCCACCGCGGCGATGCCGGTGCTGTTGTCAGTCGCGGCCGCAAACGCCCCCGCGACGTAGGTTCCATGGTACGGCTTCACTGTGTCCCCGCATGCTACTCCATGGGCAATGTCGCCAAGGATCGTGCGGCCCTGAAGGTCCTCGTGATCGCGATAGATCCCTGAGTCAACGATGGCGACCAACACGTCGGGGTCCCCGACGCTGATGTCCCATGCTGTCGTCGCATCGATGTCGGAGTCTTCAAGACATGGTCCGGCGCCGTCGTTCTCAAGATGCCATTGGTCTGAAAGGCGCGGGTCGTCTGGAACCGTGGTGGCAAACTCACCTTTACTGTTGGTCTCCGCAAAACGGGTCGCCCCGGTCTCGTCGAGATCCGCGATGAGCGAATCGACATAGCTCGAATCCGTTACTGTGACCTTCACGATTTTCCAAAGCTCCGGCATCCGGAGATGGTATCCATCGGACAGGACAAGGATACTGTCCCGTTCAGCGGATGACCGGCGGAAGACCTTGTCGATGCGAACGGGCTCGTAAGGGAGAAGGGCTGCGCGGAGCGTCGAGTCGATCTGGGTGAACGCCTCAAGCGGTGCCCCGATGAGCCCCTCGGGCATGACGAGATTCTGCCCCAGGGACTGCATGAGCACATGATGCTGTCGAACCGAGAGGTATTCGTGGAGCGGATCGCCGATCGTGGCGCTTGGCGCCGACGCATTGATTCCAGCATGACGGGCCTCGGACGGAACGTAGCCACGTCGTTTGCCGTCGACGATGAGAATCGCCTCTCCGTTCACACCGCCCGGTGCGACGAGTGAGAGGGTAGCTGTCGAGGAACTGCCCTCGGAGAGTTCGAGCGTCCAGTATCC
>CAMPIC010000069.1 GCA_946886185.1 uncultured bacterium | reverse complement strand
GTTGATGAATCGGCCACACGTCCCCGGCCGGTGCGTCCATCCATCAGTGACGATCGCCAGAGAGGCAACCGAGAGGTTTCGCCTTGCTGTGGCGTCGCCGCGCGGCTCCCGAGCCGCGAACGGTCGGCCGCGAGTCATCCTGGAGTCCGGCGAGGCGTGGACGCCCCGGACCGATTATGGGTGGCGCTCGTTCGGAGGTATCTTGTTTCGCTCGCATCCCTACCGAGGCCAGGAAGATCTACAGAACCTCAAGGAGCTGGTCAGGACCATCTGGGACGAAGAAGGTCCGGCAGCCCAGTTCACGATCTGTGACTTCGACTGGCGGCTCTTTCAGCATCCCGGGATCGACCCCACCCGGCGGGTTCGCATCTGGGAAGTCGAACCGGAGAGGCCGATCGGGTTTGCCTGGTACACCCCGCCTGGAGACGTCGAGATCATTCTCACTCCAGCCCACAGGGAGATGAGCGTCTTTCAGCCGATGTTGGAATGGTCCGTCGCCTGTCACCGCGCCGAGGGAGGTGATGAGGACCAACTGGGGTTCTGGGCGCTGGATAGCGACGTCTCCGTCCCGTTTCTGCTGAGGAGACTGGGTTTCGTTCCGACCGACCGCCAATATCTCCATCTCCTCTGGGAGCCGAAGCTCCCTCTCCCTCTTCCCGTGCTGCCGGACGGGTATCGATTCGCGCGCGTTCGCGGCATCGAAGACCTGGATCGCCGGGTGGAGGTGCATCGCGCCGCCTTCGATCCGTCGCGCCTTACCCGGGGGAGCTATCGGGCTCTGATGGAATCGGCGGGCTACCGCGGCGAGCTCGATGTAGTCATCGAGGATTCCGATCGCTCCTATGCCGCCTTCGCCCTGGGCTGGCTCGCTCTTGATGAAGGAATCGGGCAGATCGAGCCGGTGGGCACCGACCCGCGGCACCGGGGGCGTGGACTGGCCAGCGCGGCTGCGCTGGAGCTGCTGCGGCGGATGGAGCGGCTGAGCGCGTCCCGGGTGCTCATCTGTACCCAATCCGATGTTCTGGCCGACCGGTTGTATCGAGATCTCGGCTTCCGCGCGGTCGCCTCGAGCCGGCGCTATGTCCGCGCCCGCCCATGACCGTGGAACCAGGCCGGAGGTCGCGGTGATGCTAGGCGGGTGTCACCGATGCTGAAATCTCGGCGCGCATCCGTCTCGGCGCGGATCGCTATGCTCCTGCTTCTCATCGTCGCTCCCGTCTCGGCCGACCCGAGTTCTCCGGAGGGGACGCTCGGCCGGCCGATGATCGGGCTACCGATCATGCTCCCGTACATCGAGGAGGTGAAGGACCCCATCTTCTCGATCTTGATCGGCCTCGTGGAAAACGACATCTACGGGACTCTCACGCAACAACGCCTGGCGATGCAGCTCGAACGGATGCGCAAGACCAGCAAGTTGCCCTACCAGTCGGTCAGAGAAGTGACGCGATTGCCCGCGGGCGACGGCCGTCCGACCAGCGAAATTTCCGTGATCTTCGAGGGGGAGCTGGCGCTTCCGATTCCGTACAGCATCCTCGGGTACAACCCGGGCAGCTTTCGCGCCTCCGAGCAGTGTCTGTTCCGGGAATGGCGGCTGGGCACGGTGACGTTGCAGCACTCCACCAGACGAGGCGAGGAAATCGAGATGGTGCCCGTGGTCCTGGAGGACGTCTATCTCTTCGGCCTTGAAACCGGCCGAGTGACGCTCGACATCGATGGTTGGGTGGACCGAATGTTGGGGGGAAGTCTCGACGACACGGAAATCGTCGGTTTGATGCTGTGCCGCTACGAGGGAAAATGGATCGGCGTCGCCATGGGTTACAACGAGGACCGGCGTGGCCGATCGGGAGCCCTCGATTTCAAGGAAGACAAGGTGGTGTTTCCATCCCCTGATGAGATGAAGACGGTCGGGCGGACCATGCGGGGCAGGGTCGAAGGCCTGATCGCCCAAGCGCGCGCCGTTGCGGGATAAAACTCAGGCGCACGGACCTCTTGCGAGAATCCGCGCGCCCGGCGTTGACGTCGCTCCGTCGGTTCGAAAACGCTGATCGAGCATCAACCGCCGATCGGATCGAGTCGAATCTCCACGTCGTCGGTCTCGTCGCCGGAATCGACATCGACCGTGGCGTCTTCATCGAGATATCCGACCGCGGTGCCGACCACCGTGTATTCGCCCTCTTCCAGACCCATGATCTTGAACGAGCCGTTGGCGATCGTCGCGGAGCTGGCGACCTCGGTCGACCCCGAGAAGACGCTGACCGAGGCGTGCTCGAGGCGCTGGTCGTCCGCCTGCGTCTCCGTCCCCATGGTGGAGAAGACCGTTCCGGAAATGGATCCGGTATTGGTCAGGTCAGCAACGTACAGCGTGGGCTCGAAGTCGAACGCGAGAATGTCACCAACTTCGCCCGGCAATCCAGGAATCGGCCGGAACGAGTTGCTGACATCGAAATCCACGAGCAGATCGGTCCGCGAATCTTCCTCGATCTCGATCTCGTCCGACGGGCTCGCTTCGATTCCGTCGGAAACGTCCGCCGGGATGCCCAGATCGAACACGCGATCATCGGTCAACGCGATGCTGGCCTCGCTCACGTGGAGCCGGATCATGTCGATCCGCCCGGTGGGAACTTCCATGTCCGCGAGTCGTTCCGTGGTCCCGTTTTGCAGGCCGAGGAGATTGATCTCGAGACGATTGTCGTCCACGGTCATCCATGCGACGTTGCTGCTCGATGACGTGTAATGAATGCTGACGCTATCGATGGTCACGACTGCGGAGTCGACCATCGAGTACGGAAAGGGCGCGTCGGTCAACTCGATCCGGATGCGTCCCATGTTGTCATCCGGGCCGGTAGGATCGTCGTCGTCATCGCTGCAGGCGATGAAGCCAGTCATGCCGAGCGCGAGCAGCGCGGCGCTCAGCATTGATTTGGATAACTTTCGTGATGGAATCATGGTCGACTCTCTCCTCGCTTGTGTAAGGCCGGACGATTCATGAACCGATCTCGATCGGGTCTCCTGCGATCGCGCCCTTGCGTTTGCAAGGGAGTAAGCGATATGGAAATCCGTGATCTTCGATCTGATTCATGAACCGTCCGGGCAATCAACGTTGGTCAGGGTAGATGTGTGCTTCGACTAGAAGCGGAGTCCGAGCGCGACCGAAGTCTCGGAATTGTCTGCGACTCGGCCTTTCAGCTGCATGAACGGGCGGACGGAACCGCTCTTGGCGCCGACGCCGCCGAACAGGTTCACGCCCAGGTCGGTTTCGTCATTGCCGCGCGGCGCGTCAGGACTGGTGTGCACCACCGCGAGTCCCGTTCCTGCCCAGATCGCAGGGCCGCTCGATTGCGCATTGAAGTCATAGTGCAGGTCTCCGTTCACGGTGAGGTAGTCGTAACCGTCCGTGAGGACCCACTCGAGATTCGGATTGAGATCCCAGGAATTGCCGAGATCGGCCACCAGACCGCCTCCGAGAAATCCCTCTTCCACATCGGAGTAGTAACCTCCGCGAAACTCCACGTCGGTTTGTGAAGTCGCGGTGTTCGGGATCGAGGCCAAGAACGCAGCGGTGGCCGCTGCTGTGATAACCAGGCCCCGCTTGTGCCATCGAGTTCGATGCCGCATGTTCGGGTCCTCCCTTTCTCGATGAAACGCATGGGCGAACGAGTGTGAATCTGTTCGGTTCGCCCGCGCACCGAGGGTGTTGTGTTTCGTTCTGCCTCGACCGTTGCCATAACTTTCGCGCCAATCATCGCGGCCAACGCGCGGTGTACCGTCATCCCTGGACGGGACAACTGCTTAAGACGTCAAGCGACGATTCGATGTATGGAAGGTCGAAAGGAACGAAGGGAGCGCTCCGCGCGCTCATGGAAGTTCGTACACTCCCGTTTCCGTTTTGCCGGAGCTGAACGCGGGCTGAGATGAAACACGATGTCGGACGGAACCGCGGCATCCACGGAAACGCCAGGTCAGACCGAGACGCGACCGAAGTGGAAATATTGGAGGATGGCAGCTTCCGCGCGCGCATCCGCAACGGCGCGGTGGAACTCCAGGTCGAGCGAAATCCCCATTCTCTCCAGAGTGCGCTCGACCGTGATTCCGGAGGTGTCGTGATGATGCTCGGCCAGCCACACCATCGAGACGGCGCGAATATCGAGCGCGGTGCCCACGAAGTGCTTGCGGAAGTCGAGCCCGAAAGCGTTGAACTCCTTCCGAAGCAGCGGCACATCGTAGTATGCGCCGAAAACTGCGAGTGCGAACTTGTTCCTGGAACCACACCACTGCACGAGCCTTTCACCCACGCGATCGAAGGGATCGGCTTCCTCCACCATCTCCGGGGTGATGCCGGTGAACTCGCTGATGTGCGGGTAGATCGGAAAGTCGCGCGGCCGGACCAACTCCGAGAATACCCCCGTCACTTCCAGGGTCTGGCGGTCGAGGCGGACCGCGCCGACGTCGATGATGTTGCTGCGCTCGATCGTGTTGGTATCCCGCTCCGGACAGGTCGCTTCGAGATCCAGCACCACGATGTCGGTCGAGTACTTCAACTGCAAATCCCCTTCGGCTTGCCGAGAACAGGCCGCGCGCGCAGCCTCGAGTGGCCGGCACCATAGCGCACTTCCCTCGTGAAGGCACCGGCCGCCGGGAAAGGGAGGTTGGAAAGGGGGGACACGCGGGTGAGTCGCGCTTTATTCACGCCCCGGCGCCACGTATCATAGGCGTTTCCGGACGCCAGGATCGGGGACCCGATCCCGATCCGGCAACCCTTACAGAGGCAGGAGTTCGATGCTCGAAGAATTGGCGACACGCGCGGCCCGGACGCTGGAGCGAGATGAGACATTTCTTTCCCGACACATCGGCCCGAGGGAAAGCGAGATCCGTGAGATGCTCGCGGTGCTGGGATATGATCGGCTCGACGCTCTGATCGACCAGACCGTACCCGTTTCCATCCGGCTCGACAGACCCCTCCGACTCGACGGTCCGCGCACCGAGGCGGAGGTCTTGAGCGAGTTGCGGGAGATCGCGCGGGAGAATCGAATCCTCCGTTCCTTTCTCGGATGCGGCTATTACAACTGCTTCACGCCGCCTGTGATTCAACGCAACGTACTCGAGGATCCGGGCTGGTACACGCAGTACACTCCCTACCAGGCCGAAATTTCACAAGGCCGGCTCGAAGCCCTGTTGAACTTCCAGACCATGGTCGCCGATTTGACCGGCCTCCCCCTCGCCAACTCGTCCCTCCTGGATGAAGCGACGGCCGCCGCCGAAGCCATGGCGATGTGCCGCAACGCGTCGTCCGCCAAAACCGGGCGGTTCTTCGTTTCCGAAGACGTGCATCCCCAGACCAGGGCGGTCCTCCAAACGCGCGCGCTTCCCCAAGGCATGGAGCTGGTGGAAGGTCCCTCGGAGCAGGCGGCCCAGAAATTGGCCGGATCGCCGGACGGCGCATTCTTCGGTGTGCTCTTGCAGTACCCCACCACCGACGGCCGCATCGCAGACTACACGGAGATCATCACGCGGGCGCACGCCGCGGGAGCGCTCGTCGTGATGGCGACGGACCTGCTCGCTCTCACCTGCCTGCGTCCTCCGGGAGAATTCGGCGCCGACATCGCCATCGGCTCTTCGCAGCGGTTCGGCGTGCCGCTCGGATACGGCGGGCCCCACGCTGCGTTCCTCTCGACCCGGGACGAGCACAAGCGCTTGATTCCCGGACGCATCGTCGGCGTTTCCAAAGATGCGCGGGGTCGGAACGCGCTGCGTCTCGCGCTCCAGACGCGGGAGCAGCACATCCGTAGGGAAAAGGCGACGTCCAACATCTGCACCGCCCAGGTGCTCCTCGCGATCATGGCGAGCATGTACGCGGTCTACCACGGTCCCGACGGCCTCCGGCGGATCGCGCGGCGCACGCATGCGCTCACCCGAACCTTCTCGGAAGGATTGCGCCGACTGGGGTATTCGATCGGCTCGGAGCCGTTCTTCGATACGCTTTGCATTCCTCTCCGCAAAGGCACATCGGAGCAATTGGTGGCGGATGCCGTGGAGGCCGGGTACAACCTCCGGTCATACACGCGCGACTCGATTTGCGTCTCCTTCGACGAAACGACGACGGCGGAAGACGTCGACCGGCTCCTGGAGGTGTTCGCGCAGGGAGATCCGGTCCCGATTCGGGCCGAAGATCTGCTCGACGAGCTCTCCGGTCTCACGACGCACTCGGGGATCTTCGGCGCATTCACCCGCACGAGCGACTTCCTGACCCATCCGGTCTTCCATCTATATAGATCCGAGCACGAGATTCTGCGCTATTTGAAGCGACTTCAAACGCGCGATCTCTCGCTCACGACTTCGATGATTCCGCTCGGCTCCTGCACCATGAAGCTGAACGGCACCGTCGAGATGATGCCGGTCACCTGGGCAGAGTTCGGGCAGATCCATCCGTTTGCTCCGCAGGACCAGGCGAAGGGGTACGTAAAGCTGTTCCGGCAACTGGAGTCATGGCTCGCGGAGATCACCGGTTTCGCGGCCACGTCGCTCCAGCCCAACTCCGGCGCGCAAGGGGAGTACGCAGGGCTTCTCTTGATTCGCGCGTATCACCAGAGCCGTGGCGAGGCGCACCGGGATGTCTGCCTCATTCCCGAGTCGGCTCACGGCACCAATCCGGCCTCCGCCGTCATGGCTGGATACCGGGTGGTCGTGGTGAAGTGCGACAAGCTCGGAAACATCGATGTCTCCGACCTCTCCGCTAAGGCTGAGCAGCACCGCGAGCGTCTCGCGGCGCTCATGGTGACGTATCCATCGACCTACGGCGTCTTCGAGGAGACGATCCGCGACGTGTGCGGCATCATCCATGAGCACGGCGCGCAGGTGTACATGGACGGGGCCAACATGAATGCGCAGGTTGGCCTATGCCGGCCCGGGGACATGGGCGCGGACGTGTGCCACCTCAACTTGCACAAGACGTTTTGCATTCCCCACGGGGGCGGCGGCCCGGGGATGGGACCGATCTGCTGCGCCGCGCATCTCGCTCCGTTTCTTCCCGGACATCCGGTGTGGGAATCGGGCCGGGATCGGGCGATCGGTCCGGTGGCCGCGGCGCCGTACGGAAGCCCGAGCATCCTGCTCATCTCCTGGGCCTATATCCGTCTGATGGGTGCGGCGGGCCTGGCGGAAGCGACCAAGGTGGCGATCCTGAACGCAAACTACATGGCGCAGCGCCTGGGCGAGGCGTATCCGATCGTGTATAAAGGTCGCAACGGGCGGGTCGCGCACGAGTTCATCCTCGATGTGCGTCCATTCAAGACTTCCGCCGACCTGGGAGTGGATGACTTCGCGAAGCGGCTCATGGATTACGGCTTCCACGCCCCGACCATGTCGTTTCCGGTAGCCGGGACTCTCATGATCGAGCCCACCGAGAGCGAGTCCAAGTCGGAGCTGGATCGCTTCTGCGAGGCCATGCTTGCGATCCGGCAGGAGGTGACGGACATCGAGCAAGGTCGGCTCGATCGCTCCGACAACCCTCTCCGCAACGCTCCCCACACGCCGGACGACCTCGCGGCAACGGAATGGTCCCATCCGTACTCGCGCGAGCGCGCCGTCTTCCCGCTTTCATACTTGCGTGACCACAAATACTGGCCGCCCGTGAACCGCGTGGACAACGCGTTCGGCGACCGCAACCTCATGTGCATCTGCCCGCCCATGGAGGCGTACTCATGAAGATCGGAATTCTGGGAAGCGGCGAGGTCGGATTCCGGCTGGCCGAGGGGTTGGTGCGGCACGATCATCGCGTGATGTTGGGATCGAGAGATCCGAAGCAGGAGCGAATCCAGGACTGGTCGAAATCGAGCGGAGCCGAGACGGGTACGCTTCCCGAGACCGCGGCGTTCGGGGAGCTCATCTTTCTGGCCACCGCCTGGTCCGGAACCGAAAACGCGATCCGGCAAGCCGGATCCCAGAATGTCGCTGACAAAGTCCTGATCGATGTCACCAATCCTCTCGCGCACGGACCCAATGGACCTTCCCTCGCCATCGGTCACACCGATTCCGGAGGGGAGCAGGTTCAGCGATGGCTTCCCGACGCGAAGGTGGTGAAGTGCTTCAGCATGGTGGGCGCGAGGCTCATGATCGATCCGAAGCTGCCGGGCGGTCCGCCCGACATGTTCTATTGCGGCAACGACGAAGGGGCGAAACGTTCGGTGCACGACCTGCTCCAGTCCGTGGGATGGGGAGCGATCGACCTGGGCGGAATCGAGTCCTCGCGCTATCTCGAGCCGATGGCGATGGCGTGGATCGTCCATGGATTCCGGACCAACACGTGGAATCACGCGTTCAAGCTCCTCCGCGGGTAGGGACGCATCGCCGACGTTCGCACATCGGCGATCTGCGTCGACCTTTCTGCTCGTCGGTCCGCACAGCGCGGGTCGACGAGCTTTTCTGTTCCTCGGCCATTTCAAAACGTGCATTACCCCAGAGGGTGGGCAGAGTCTCGCTCACTGAATCCAGAAGGAGCCCGCTGATGTCTCGCAGTCTTTGTAGTTCCCGGTTCAGAAATTTTCAGGGCACTGCAGCGCTTCACCGTCGCGATCCCGGACCCGGAGGGATGTGCCGTTGCGTTCCCGGGTCCGGAGGGATGTGCCGTTGCGCTCCCCGCTCCCGGTCGCCGCGCGGAAAGCACGTCGACCAGTCGGGAATCCTGTTGCCCCTGATGGCGCTGCTCGCCCTGATCGCACCCGGCTGCCTGCAGTCCGAAGCGACGCTTCGCGTCAACAGGGACGGCTCCGGCACCATGGAAATGAACCTCCTGGTCAACGAGGAGATGGCGGCGATGATGAGCGCCGGCGCGGCCGTGGAGGAGGGCGAGGAGCCGCGGATCATGAGCGACGTCGAATTGATCGCGCGGGGAGCCCAACTGGGCGAGGATGTCCGCTTCGTCTCGTCGGAGAAGATCGTCAAGCCGGGCTACGAAGGCGTTCGGGCGCTTTACGAGTTCGACGACATCCGCAAGATCCGGATGCAGATGAGTCCCGGCGACCCGGGGCAGGCAGCCGCGGGAGAGCCGATCACGTTCGATTTCGCGCCCGCGCGCGACGGCGTCTCCCGTCTCTCCATCCACATCCCTTCCGATTCGACGCAACAGGCGCAGTCGACCGAATCCTCGGCGCCCAAGCCCACGGCGGAAGAGATCGAGCAGATGCGCTCGATCTTCGGCGGACTGCGGATCTCCGCGAAGCTCGTGACGGAGGGAGAGATCGTCGAGACGAACAGCCCGTACCGGGAGGGATCGACCGTCACACTCCTGGAGATGGACTTCGATCAGCTGCTCTCCGACATCGACAAGTTCACGGAGGTGGTTTCGATGGGCCAGCCCAAGGATCTCGGCGAACTCACGGAACGGCTCCGGGGCGTGCCCGGCATCAAGATCAATCCGACCGACACGGTCACGATCGACTTCTCCACGAAGTAGCCTCTCCACGGTTTCCTCAAACGCGGTGATTGGGCTTGTCCGCTGGTTGCTTTCCCGTGGCTTGCTGCAGGTCGGCGGCGCGGCCCATCGCGCCGCCGA
>CAMPIC010000068.1 GCA_946886185.1 uncultured bacterium | reverse complement strand
CTCGGCGACGGCACCGGATTCACCAGCAACCCGGTCTGGACGTCCCCGAGCTTTTACACGTTTTCGTGCGCATTGGGAGACGCGGACGGCGACGGCGACCTCGATCTCGCCTGTTCCGCCGGCGAGAGTTACAACGGCTTCGCCGATTCGCAGAAGATCTTCTTCAACGACGGAGGCACTTTCGCGCCGGCGCCGGGATGGGAATCGGACGAGATCGGGTACTCGCTCGACGTGGAATGGGACGATTACGACCTGGATGGAGATCTGGACGTGGGGTTCTGCGGGATCAGTGGGCCGAACCGGATCTATCGGAACGATCAGACCTCCGGAGGAGGGATTGCGACCACCGCGACGTGGGAGAGCGGCGATATGCCTTCCTTCGGAAACTCCGCCTCCTTCGGCGATTTGGATGGAGATGGATATCCGGAGCTCGCGGTCGCGGACAATTTCCAGCTCGGCGGCGCGGGAAAGTTCAAGGTGTACGCCAATCACGCGGGCGAGTTCGCGACCGTTCCAGCCTGGACGTCCGCTTCCGGCGGGTACGGATCGCATGCCTCGTGGGTCGACCTCGATCACGATGCGGACCTCGACCTCGCGGTGAGCGGTTGGTGGGAGCTTTCGCGCTTCTACGAGAACCTCGGCGGTTCGCTCACGCCGGCGCCGGTCTGGAGCAGCACCCGGAGCTCCGTGGTCGAGAACATGTTCTGGGGAGACGTGGACAACGACGCTCTCTTCGACAATGGCGGCGCCTACGCCATCGGCGACGGCGCGCGCACGTTCTTCTCCGTCGGCGACGCGCCCGTGCACTCGATCGACGCGGTGCGGATCGGCGGCGTGCTCGCGGACCCAGGCGATTACTGCTTCAGTTTGACCCATGGATGGATCTCGCTCGCGACCCCTCCGGCCGCGGGCGAAGGAGTCTCGATCGAATTCACCTACTCCACCGATTTGGATCTGGGCGTCACCACCTGGGATTCCGGCGTCGGAAACTTCGTCTACTACAACCGCCAGACCGCATCGGGAACCGCGGAGACGGTTTTGCCTGTCTCCGGACTGAGCGCCGCTCCCAATCCGGTGCGAACGATCACGCAGCTGCGCTATCGCGGACGGAGCGTGCCGGAAGCCTCGCTCGACATCATCGACGTGTCAGGTCGCGAGGTGCGATCGCTCCATCGCGGATCGGTGTCCGAGGGATTGCGCATCTGGGAGTGGGACCGTCGCGACGACAGCGGACGTTCGGTCGCGAGCGGCGTCTACTTCGCTCGACTTGCTTCCGCGCAGGAAGTCGGGACGCTCCGCCTCGTCGTGATCGACTAGGCACTGCGACGACCGACCGGTCGTTCACCGGGCTCGGGATCTCGCCCTGTGAGCCGTCGAGGTCGGGCAGTCGCTGCGTCAACCGCGCTACGGTCGCTAACGCGCGAGCTTCTCCGCAAGGAACGCGAGAGTGCGATCCCACGCGAGCTTCGCGGCTTCCTCGTTGTACCGCGCGGAATTGGTGTCGTTGTGGAACGCGTGGTCCACGTCGGGATACATGTAGACCGTGACTTCCTTGCCGGCATCCTCGAGAGCTTGCCGATACGCCGGCACATCCGCGTTGATCCGCTCGTCCCGGCCCGCGTAGTGAAGGAGGAGCGGCGCTTGGATCTTCGGAACATCCTCCAGCGCCGCCACGCGTCCATAAAACGCGACCGCCGCTTTCAAATCCGGCACGTGGACCGCGAGCTGATTCACCATCGCGCCGCCCCAACAGAACCCCACGCATCCCACGTTGCCATTCGATCGAGGATGCGTCCGCAGGTATGCGACGGAGGCCTGGAAGTCCCGCAGAGTCGCGACGGCGTCGAGCTTCCCGATCTTTTCGCGCGCTTCATCCTCGTTCGCGGGAGTCCCGCCGGTCGCGGAGAGCGCATCGGGGCCGAGCGCCACGTATCCCGCGACTGCGAAACGGCGCACGACATCCTGGATGTGCGGATTTAGCCCGCGATTCTCGTGGATCACGACCACCGCCGGATACTTCATCGCGCTCGCGGTCTCGCCCGCCTTGTCCGCAGGATGCGCGAGATAGCCCCGCATGTTTCCTTCGGCGCCCGGATACTCGACGAACAACGCCTGGATGCGCGCGTCGTCTTCCGGCACCATCGCGGCCCGGGCATAGTCGTTCTCGAGCAGGGGTAGCATCGCGTTGGCGGCCGCAGCGCTTCCTACCAGCGCGGCCAATCGCTCCAGGAAAGTCCGTCGATCCAAGTGGCTGTGGGTGTAGCGATCGTAGAGGTCGATGATCTCGCGGTTCATGGATGGGCCTCCTTGTTGTGATCTTCCCCATCGGCTCGTCGTGACCGGGTTCTTGCGGCCTCCTTTGCATCAGAGCCCCCGATAGAGTCCGCCGTCGATCAGGATCGTCTGTCCGGTGATCATGCTGTTCGCGGATGATGCGAGGAACACCGCCGCCCTGCCCAGTTCTCTCGGCTCCCCGTAACGCCCGATCGGGATTTGTCGGATGCGTTCTTTCTGCACTTCATCCTCGCTCTTCCCGCTGTCACGGGCCGCGATCGCGTCGAGCTCGCGCAAGCGCTCCGTCGCGAACATTCCGGGAGCGAGGTTGTTGACCAGAATGCCTTCCGGTCCATATTCCTGCGCGAGCGACTTCACAAGCCCGACCACGCCGGCGCGGAACGTGTTGGAGAGAAGGAGTCCCGGAATCGGTTGGCGCGCGGTGCTGGAGGTGACGACCAGAACTCGCGGAGCGGGACTCTTCCTCAGCCAAGGAAGCGCGGCCCGGAACTGCTCGACGAAGCCACGAATCAGCTGGGCGTATCCATCTTGCCAGTCCGCCTCCGCGAGCTGTTCGAGTCGCCCCGGTCGCGGGCCGCCCACGTTGTACACGAGCACATCCAGCGACCCGAGACGCTGCGCCGCGGTTTCGATGATCCGCGTGGCGGCGCCCTCCGTCGCGAGGTCGAGCGGCAGAGTGTCGGGACGATGCCATGCGACCACTCCGGGATACGCTCCCTCCTCCTCGATGGTGCGCACGATGCGCTCGGCAGCCTCGTCGAGGCGCTCCCGGTTACGACTGATGAGCAGAGTCCGCGCTCCGGCCCGCGCCAGCTCGGTCGCGATCCCGAGTCCCAAACCTCGGCTGGCCGCGGAACAGACCGCGCTCCGACCTTCCAGTGACCACACCATCGGTCGTCTCCTCGTGCCACCTTGACCCTGTCTGCGCGCCCGCCCAGACTCGGTCCATGGAAACGTTGAAAAAGATCCTCGTTCCGATCGGAATCGGGATGGGGATCTTCGCGCTCGTGGGAGTCGTCGGCTCGGCTCTCTTCGTCTATCAGGAAGCGTCGCAGATCGATCCGATCTGGGGTTGGATCGTGCTCGCTCTGATCGGCGTGGGCGCCTTCCTCCTCCTGGTCCTGCCCGCGCTTCGCATTCTCGCACTTCCCGCCGCGCTCGTACCACCCTCGGAGCATTCGGGCCGCCGCTGGTCTCGGTATTTGCAGCGCTACGCGGATCGCATCCTCGCGAACGGACCGGCCCTCGCGATGTATCCGCGCAAGGAGCAGCTGAAACAGGCGCGGCACGATGCCCGCGGAAAAGAGCCGGGGACCGAGGCGGTGGCCGCTCTTCTCGAGGAGCTGAACGCGGCGACGCGTCACCTCGATGCTGTGGCCAATCGCAGGATCATCGAGCATGCCGCGGCCGTCTTCGTGGTGACGGGAGCCTCTCAGAGCGGAAGGCTCGACACCGCCATCGTTTTCGCGACGCAAATCCGCATGGTCAAGGAGATCGCCGAGATCTACTACCAGCGACCCAACGCCCGCGAGCTCTGGAGGCTCTACGCGAACGTCGGAGGATCCGCGTTCCTGGCGGGAGAGATCCAGGACAGCGAGCTGCTCGCCGTCTTGGGCGCGCCGGTTTCCGCGGCGCTCTCCGGTTTCGTGCCGGTCAGCGGAACGACGCCTCTCGTCTCCCTGATGGTGCAGAGCCTCCTCGATGGATCGGCCAACTCGCTGCTCACGTTGCGGGTCGGCATCCTGGCGCGACGCTACTGCGGAGTCGTGGTGGGCAATCGGCAGGAAGTGGTCCGCAGCGCTTCGGTGGAAGCGGCCGCGCTGCTCGGCGGCGTCGTCGCGCAGGGCGCGCGCCGCATCGCTTCCGCGACTCGGCGGCTCGTGGTCCAGGGAGCAGTGCAGGGACCGCAGACGGCCGTTCGCGGAGTCACGGGCATCGGCTCCAGCGTCGCGCAAGAGCTCACGCGCTTCGCCGGACGCGTAGGCGACAAGGCGATGCGCGCCTCGCAATCGGCGCTGCGTGATTGGACGCGGGCGGGCGTCGATCGCGAACGTGGCAAACCAGTAGGCGCGGAACGTGCCGAGGCATCCGGCCCGGCGCCGGGTCGCGGCGAGCTGGCAGAGCGCACAGAGTCAACGAAGCGTGGCGAGCCAGCGGGTGGCGTCCTGCCCGAATCGCGCGCGGCCCGTTTCCCTGAAGGCGATGTGCCGAACGATCCTGCCGTGGCTCGCGAATCGGTCCGATTCTGGGAGCGCGTGGCCGAGTTCTTCGGCGCCTGACACGGGTCTGCTACTCTCTTCAACGGTCCCATCTGCGGACAATCGCGTCTCCATCCTCGTTCGGGAGGTCTCCCATGGTTTCGATTCCACGCTGGTTCTCCTCGTCTTCGACCGCCGCCCGTGTCTCGCCTCTCCCCGTAGCGATCTTTGCGCTCTCGATCTCGACCTTCTCACCCGCCTCCGCGATCGATTGCGTGCAGCCGCGCATCGGGACCGAGTATCAGCCGTTGATCCAACCCGTCCCACAGGAGCAGATGCAGCCGGCGGCCCGCCAGGCGATGACTCCGCCCGAGGATCCCGACGTGGGCGATTCCTGGATCTGGTACACCTGGAAGCTGGCCGGCTTTCCGGTGGCCGAGGAGAAGATGTGCACGGTGCGCGGCGAGGGAACCAACGTGTACATCGTGGTCGAGGACTCCCAGTGGCTGACCAACGTCTTCCAGGAGGATGTCGATCGGATGATCGAGGCGTGGGACCACAGCTCGCTCGGCCAATTCCCCGAGCAGGGTATCTACGAGCTCAACACGTCCAACTTCGGCCCGTCCCCCGACGAGTTGGATGAGGATCCCAAGATCTACGTCCTCTACTACGACTTCGACGTCAGCTCGGATGGATTCTTCTGGCCCTTCGACCAGTACCCCGACGGAACGCAGGATTTTGCCTCCAACGAATGCGAAGTGCTCTACATGAACTCGAGCGTGTTCGATCCGGGCGGCGACTATCTCATCTCGGTGCAGGCCCACGAGTTTCAACACATGATCCACTGGCTCGCCGACGACAATGAATCGCCGTGGGTCAATGAAGGATGCGGAGAGCTCGCGATGTGGCTCTATGGACATCCCGATCAGGTGACTTCGTTCCCCGGCAATCCGGACAACAATCTCACGGCGTGGAACGGCGGTTTCGCGGACTACGTGAAGACCTACCTCTGGATGCTCTACTTCTACGAGCAGTTCGGCGGGCAGGCGACCATCCTCGATCTGGTCGCGGATCCTGCCAACAGCATCGCGGGATTCGACCAGACTCTGGCGGATCGAGGCTACGCGGAGCGGTTCGCCGGCATCGTGCCGAACTGGTTCGTGGCGAACTATCTCGACGATCCCACGGTCGGAGGCGGGAAGTACTACTACGCCGGAGAGGAGCTGCCTCCCTTCACCGCGGTCGTGCGCTCCAGCTATCCCATTCCTCCGACGCCTGCGACGGTCAACCACTGGGCGGCGGACTACGTCCGGATGATCGATGGAATGCCGCAACGGCTCTTCTTCGACGGAGGAGACAATTCCACCTGGTCCGCGCGCGTCATCCGGTTCTTCGAAGGGACGCCGCTGTCGGTGGAGGAGATCCCGCTCGACGCGGTCGACGCCGGATTCATCGACCTTCCGGACTTCGGCGACGAGACCGACGAAGTGGTCCTGGTGTGCGGAAACATCTTCACCACGGGGGTGACCTCGTATTCGTATCGCACCGAGGCGGAGCCGGCCAGTACCGGCGAAGTCGCAAACGAGATCACGGAGCTGCGCGTGCGCGCGATCGGAACGAACCCGTTCGAGCATTCCGCCTCGCTCCTCCTGGAAACGCAAACCGATGCCGACGCTGAAGTGGTGGTGATCGACATCCAGGGACGGAGAGTGCGCACCTTGCATCAGGGACCGGTGCTCGCGGGGACTCTCCCGTTGACCTGGAATGGAAGCACCGACGGCGGGCATTCCGCGACTCCGGGAACCTATTTCGTGCGCGCCCGCACCTCCGCGGGTGCCAGCTCCACGCAGCGTCTCGTCAAGCTGCAGTAGTCGCGATCAGCGCACGCGCACGAGTTGCAGAGTCGTCGTCCGTGGCCCCGAGCTAGCGCGCGCGAAGTAGGTGCCGACGGGAGTCTCGCGCCCAGCGTCGTCACGCCCGTCCCAAACGATGCGGAACGGTCCCGCGCCATCCGCCACGCCTTCGAGCCGGCGCACCGAACGGCCGCTCAGATCGAAGACGTCTACACGAACGGCGCCGGACGAGGCTGCTTCCGCGAAGGAAAGCTCGATGGAGGTCGCGTCGCGGAATGGATTCGGAAACGCCGAAATCGTGATGGGCAAACTCTCCACGGGCGGAGCCAGACCTTCGTCCAGCTTCCTCTGCCGCGACTGCTCCGCTTCGAGGCCCGGCTCGGGATCGTCCTGCCCGGCTGCTCCCGAGAGTGCTCCGGCGAGGAGGAGTCCGGGCTGGCCGTCGATCAATCCGCAGCCGACCGGCCATGCGCCCAGCGGGCGCGCTCCGAATCCATCGTCGATCACGCATGGGGAGGCCTCCTGCAAGCGCAGATCACCTTGGAGAAGATCGCAAAAGAGCGGATCGACCGAGAAATTCCCTCGTTCGTTCCATCCTTCGATCATGCAGCCCGTAAACACCTCACCCCCGTCGCTCCACACATCGCAATTGCGTAGCTCGATCCTGCCCGTGCCGCAATAGATCTCTGATTCCCCTTCGTTGAACGCAATGATCGACCGCCGCAACGAGAGGCCGGTCGATCCACTGGATCGCGCGGCGATGGCGCCTCCGCGAATTCCGCGGTTGGAGGCGAACGTGGACTGCTCCACGACCAGATTTCCCTGACGGCAGTAAAGTGCGCCGCCCGATTGCGTGGCCTGGTTTTCGAACCAGGTGGAGTTGCGGATCGTCCCCTCGACCCCGTAGGCGACCATGCCGCCGCCGAACGCGGATCGATTGCCGAGGAACAGGCAGTCCTCCATTTCGAGGGTGCCGTTCGTCACCCAGACGCCTCCGGCTTCCACCTTCGACGTGTTCTTTTCGAAGAGGCAGTTCCGAATCAGGAAAGAGCCTCCTCCGGCCAAGGCCCCGCCTCCGTATCCGGTGCTCCGATTCCCTCGGAAGATGCAGTCCTCTATCTCCACGCGCAGGCCGCCGGCGTCGACCGCACCTCCCGAGTTGACCGCGACGCAGTCTTCGAAGATGCAGTTGGAGATGCGCAGCGAAGCGCCGGTGTCGACCTTGATCGCGCCGCCTTCCAGGTGGGGATACATCTCCCATCCCGCATATCCATTGATGAACTTGATTCCGGTCACGAGCGACTGCGTGTCCTCCAGCCAGCGGATCCAGATTCCTCGATGACTCTCTCCGAGACTTCCTCCGCAGTCGATGACACACGCTTGGGGATTCCCGGAGATCGAACGCAGCGTCAACGGAGTGTGGTTGAACTCCAGATCGCGATTTCCAGGACCTCGATAAATCCCATCCTCGAGCTGGATCACGCTTCCGGCCGCCGCGATACGAATGGCGTCCGCGATCGTGGGCACGTCTCCCGTTCCATCGGGCCGAATCGTGAAGGTACGTCGCTCCGGACAGGGCGCCGTTCCGTCCATTCCGAATCCGAGAGATCCATAAGCGGCGATCTCGTCGGCCACGGGAATGATCGAGTCGTCGCCGAAGTGTCCTCCGTTCTCTGGATGTGGACCCACCTGAAACGTTGCGGTCGATGCGCCGGCCGTGGCCGCGTACCCGGCGAACCAATAGGCCGGAACCAGCTGTCCGACTTGATTGTCGAACCAGACGATGATGGTGCCGGTGCCGGACGACGGCCATCCGAGCATCGAACGCTCCAGATCCGCGCACGATCCATGCGCCACGACCTCGATCGCGGGGCTGTATGTCACTCCGAATTCGATTCCGCGCAGCCGGGGAGTCTCGGCATCGAGAAAGGCTCCATACACCACCCAGACCGAGGGATTGGACACATCCACCCGCGTGCTGACCGTTTCGCAGCTCGCCGGAGGCTCCGTCTCGCAATAGGACTGGCCGACGGAGTACTCCTGGTTGGTCGCATGAACGAGCAAGGTTCCGCCGGCGTGCGGACCTGCTCGACTGGCGTCGAGCGGTGCGCAGGCGAGGAGTGCGAGGAGGAGTCGTCGAAGGTTTCGAGTCACGAGCCTCTCCTTCATGAAACGGGGACGAAGCAGCGGGTAATCGCAAAACCTTACTGGAACGCGCGGATAAATTGAAAGGCCCCCGAGGACGAGCCTCGGGGACCTCTCTCGACTGGCTACCCCAGACGCGCGATCTCGCAATCAGATCGCATGTCTCGACGACTAGACCTCGACGCCCATTGCGCAGGGCTCGTGCATGGCGCGCAGATCGTCGAGGATCTGCCGCTGCTCCTCCGTGAGGGCCGCCCTCACCGCTTCGTCGGTCTCGAGCTGCAGCGCACGGAAGGCATCCCACGCTTCCGCCGATCCGACTTCCTGGGTGTCCGCGCTGTTCCGCAGGTCTTCCAGGTCGGGGCGGGCGTCCATCAGCACGGTGCTGACTTCTTTGACCTGCTCGTCAGAAAGATCGAGCAGGATGTCGAGCCGCCGGACCCGGTTGTCGATGCGATCCTCGTAACGCAGGAGCAGAGTGTTCAAGCGGCGAGTCAGAATCTGCAGCTTGTTCTCTTCGAACTGCGTGCGCTGCTCTTCGGTCAAGACCGCATCGATGGCGTCCGCCAACGCTTCTCGCAGAGCATCACGCCCGGTGCGGAGCTCTTCCTCGGTGATCTCGCCCGCACGGTACTGCTGGCAGAGCTCGAGGACGTCCACGCGCGAGGCCTCCAGCGCGTCGCGAATCGCGTCGCTTTGCTCCTGCGTGAGCTCGAGCCCGTTGAATAGGCCGCGGATTCCGGCATGGAACGTGGTACCACGATCGGTCGGATCGGGTGCAATGAGGTTCGAGCGCTCGGCGATGGAAGCCGCCACGAGCCGTCGCATCGCAGCGAACTGAGGCGCGCTCAGGGTCGGCGCGACGCGGACGAGAAACACCATCGCGGGTGAGTCTTCCAGAAGAACGTCCTCGATCACGACCGATGCCGCGGCGAGACTGCGCCACTCCTCGAGAGCGAGCCCCACTTCGGCTGCCTGCTCCTCCGTAAGGTCGATCTCGTTCATGACCTCTGACATGGAGGGGACGGTATCCACCTCATTCTGAGAGGTGGGATCCGGGTTGGTGATGGAATCCGATGAGTCGGAACAGCCGCCGACAGCTAGGAGAG
>CAMPIC010000067.1 GCA_946886185.1 uncultured bacterium | reverse complement strand
CACCCTCGCCGAGGCAGCGCGGCTCGGCTATTCCCGAGTCCTCCTTCCGAGGGCCAATGCGCGCGATCTCGGAGCGAGCCGCGACGGGGTGCGCATCGTGGGAGCCGGCACGGTCGTCGAAGCGCTGCACGAAGGCCTCAGCTCCTCCGCTTGAACAGTCCCGTCCTCCTCTGCGAACCGCTTCGGGTATAGTGCAGGGTTCCGGGAACCGCGGGGCTCGATGGATGGTGATCAGCGGGCGGTCAGCGCCGTGGGGATTCGGGTGAGGAGCGTACGGTGACAGATTGCGATGCGGTCCTGCTGGCGGCGGGGCGGGGCGAGCGTCTCGACCGCGGCAAGTCCAAAGCGCGCGTCGATCTCGCGGGAGAGCCGCTTTTCGCGCACGCCCTGCGCGTCCTGGCTGCGCATCCCTCCATCCAGCGGATCATCCTCGTCACTCCGCCTGATCCTCGAGAAGGGGCCGAGATGGAGTCTCTGGCTCGGGAGATCGCGGGGGACCGCTTCCTCGCCACGGTTGCGGGAGGCGCGGAACGGCAGGATTCGTCGCGCGCCGCCCTCGAAGCGTTGCAGCGGATGGCGACTCATCCGCATCGTCCCGTCCTGATTCACGACGCGGCGCGCCCCCTCGTCACCGCCGCGCTCGTCGATCGGTGTTTGGCGGCGCTCGAGACCGGGTTTCCTCCCACCGAACAGGAAGCGCTCCCGGGGATCGTGCGATCCGAGCCGGGACCGGCCGGGGTCGTCCCCGGTCTGCCGGTGCGCGAAACCCTGAAGCTGGTCTTCGAGGGGCGCGTGGTCATGACCCAACCGCGCGAGCGGCTCTACGCCGTGCAGACTCCGCAAGTGTTCCGCTTCGGAATGCTGCGGATGGCGCATCAACGGGCGCGCGCGCTGGAAATGCTCGGCACCGACGATGCAGCTCTCCTCGAATGGTTGAGCATCCCGGTGGTAATCGTGGAAGGCGATCCGGAAAATCTGAAGGTGACCTACCCGCAGGATCTGGATCTGGCGGAGCTGCTGCTGCAGCGGCGGGCTCTCGCGCCGAACGATCGAGGCAGCGCGACCGTCTGAGAGCGTGGAAAGGCTCCGCCGCGCGCCCGGCCTGTCACGAGAGCGCTCGCGACGGAAGACACGGAGAGTCGCCGCGATGATGCGAATCGGATTTGGGTACGACATCCATCGCCTGGTTCCGGGGCGCCCGCTCTGGATCGGATGTTTGCAGATCCCGCACGAGTCCGGTCTGCTCGGGCACTCCGATGGAGACGTGATCGCTCACGCCCTGTGCGACGCCGCCCTGGGCGCGGCCGGGCTCGGGGATCTCGGCATGCATTTCCCCCCCGGCGATCCCAAGTGGAAGGACGCCGCGGGGCGCCTCCTCATCGAACAGACGAGGCTCTTGTTGGAAGGCGTCGGCGCCCGGCTCCTGCAGGCCGATGTCACGGTGCTGGCCGAGGCCCCTCGCCTGTCTCCGCATCGTGACGCCATGCTCGCGGCGCTGGCGCAGGCGTGGCACTGCTCGCCTGGCGATCTCTCCATGAAAGCACGCACCAACGAAGGGCTCGGCGAGGTCGGCCACGGAGAAGCGATCGCCGCCTATGCGGTCATTCTCCTGGAACAGGACCGGGGCCCGGCGGGATGATCGTTCCGCGCGACAGCCGGCGCCCAGGTCTGGCCGTTCTCATGGACCGGAGCGTCTCCGCATGATCTTCCTGCTCGTCTCTGGGCTCGCGGTCCTGCTCGCGGTCCTGCGGGTGCAGACGATGCGCGTCGGAGAGCCCGCGGTCATCCGATCCGCGCTGGTGCGCGGCGGGCTGGCCTACCTCGCATTCTGGATCGTGGGTACGGGAATCCTGGGGCCGGCGGGGCCGCTCGCGATCCCGGGCGTGGCGAGCCGCATCCTTCTCGACCTGGGATGGATCCTGTCCGCGCTGCTCGCCGTCATCCTCTGGGTCGCGCTCGTCGACCTCGCGTTCTATCGCTTTCAGAAACGCGATCTGGTCTGGATCGTGCCGTTCGGCGCCGCATCCATCCTGCTCGGCACCAATCCGGGCGTGCTCCCGCTGGCCGCAGCGATCGTGGCCGCTCCCGCGCTGGCTCGCGTACGCTGGAGATCCGAAGTCAATCCCAGTGTGCTCACAGCCACTGCCCTGGTCGGCCTCCTCTTCATCCTCCTCTATTTCGTCTCGGTCCAAGTGGCGGGCAATCCGCTCTCGAGCCGCCCGCAGGTGGCGGAGATCGCCCGCTTCGCCAACTGGGTCCTCTCGCTCACGCTGGTCTACTTGCTGCTCTCGCTCCCGCGCCTGGCGTGGGGGATGAACATCCAGATCCCGAACGTGAAGGTGAGGCTGCTCGTCTCGCACCTGCTCACCGGACTCGTTCCCGTGGTGTTGCTCGCGATCTTCTGGGGCCTCTCCTCGTACCTCTCGGTCAATAGCGACCGCGCCCAGCTCGCGGCGCGCCAGCTCGAGGGAGAGTCGATGCGGCTGGGCGAGCAGTTGAGTGCGGGGCTCGCCTCGGAGAACGAGGCAGCCGGTCTGGTGTCCTGGGTACACGCGCTCGATCGCACGCGGCCCGGAACGCGTCTCTGGATCCGAGAGCCGACGTCCCTTGCTTTGGCGGATTCCCGATCGGCGCCGAAAAATTGGGAGCGCGTCTGGGGCGGACCGATCGAAGGGGAGGAAATGCTCGCGAGCTGGCCGGACAGCGCGCTCAGCCAAGGGATCGTGCTGGTCGAAGGTCGCGCGTTTCTCGGCGCGATCCGGAAAGATCCCGCGCGCGCGTCTTTCGCCGCGATCGTGCTCGTGCCGCTGGAGTCGGTGCTGGAGCAGGAAGTCGCGCCGTGGCTCGATGCTCGCGCGTTCCTCGATACGCGCATCGACATCACGCCGGCGGGCAGTCTGATCACGATCAACCCCGATTCCGTGTCGCGGTCCCCGGTCTCGACGGAGGCGGAATCGTCGATGGGGGCGGCCATCGTCACCGTGCTCCAGCTCGATGAGGGAGAGTGGTCCACGCGCAAGCCGCTCCTGCGCGCGCAAGTGGGGCTCGCGGCAGCGCTCCGCGGGCTCACGAAGAATCTCTCCGAGAACCCGGCCAACTTGATCCCGCTCATTTTTCTGGGTGGTGTCGCCTTCCTGTTCGTGCTGGTCGAGGTCCTCACCCTGGGAATGGTGATGTCGATGGGGCGGAGCATCACGCGCGCTCTGGGCGCGATCCATCAGGGGACGACGCGCCTGCGGGAAGGCAATCTCCGCTATCGGATCCCGATCGAAGGCCACGACGATCTGTGGGAAGTGGCCGATTCGTTCAACCGGATGGCGGAAAACCTGGAGCAGGCGCGCGATCTGGAGATCGAGCAGGAACGATTGGAGGGAGAGCTCGCGCTCGCGCGGCAGATCCAGGCGCGGTTGCTCCCGGGAGAAGCGCCCGTCCTCCCGCGGACCGAGCTCGCCGGAATGAGTCTTCCGGCCCGCGAAGTAGGCGGGGACTACTACGACTTTCTCCGCCTTCCCGACGGGAGGCTCGGCCTCATCATCGCCGACGTTTCGGGCAAGGGGATTCCGGCGGCGCTGCTCATGTCCAGCTTCCGTGCGTCGCTCCTCAGTCAGCGGCTCACCGAAGGTCCGGCCGAGATCCTCTCTCGGCTGAACGCGTTTCTCCATCGCAGCGTGGAGCCGGGCCGCTTCGTGACGGCGTTTCTCGGACTGTTCGATCTCGAAACCGGGAAGTTTCGGTACTGCAACGCGGGGCACAATCCTCCCTACGTGGTGGGAGCCGACGGAAGCGTGAAGACGCTCCGCGAAGGAGGCCTGGTCCTCGGCCTGTTCCGCGAGAGCGATTACGAAGAAGCGGAGGTCGCGCTGGAGGTGGGAGACACTCTCGCCCTCTTCACCGATGGAGTGACCGAGGCGCAGAACGCGGAGGAGGATCTTTGGGGCGAAGAGCGTCTTCTGGAGCTTTTGCTGGCGCACCAAACGTCACCCTGCCGCCGGATCGTGGGAGAGATCCTCACGGAGCTCCGCCGTTTTGCGGGAGACGAGCCGCAGTCGGACGACATCACCCTGCTCCTGGCGCGATGGCGCGGACCGGCCGAGATGTCTCCGGAAGCGGCCGCGCGCGAGGTGGCGCAGATATGACGCAACGCTGCTGGGAAGCGGTGCGACGCGGCTGGAGCATGACTCCGCGCTGCAGGAAGGCGGCGGCGCGACGTGGCTGGCGGCGGCGAGGTGGCGCGACCATCACGCACCGGTCCCGGATTGCGGCGGCCCTGTGGTTGCTCGTTGTGTTCGTCGCCGCGCCGCACGCGCACGCGATCGATCCCGGGAAGGCGACGGGGACGCTGCGCGTGAACGAGCTGGAGATTCCGGCGCGCTCCGCCATCGCGACGAATGGGAGCACGCGATGGGAAGCATCCCTTCGACATCGTTCGAGCTCGAGATGCAGGCGCCGCTCTTCCACGAGCCGGAGATCACGCAAGATCTGCGGGGAGAAGAGGCGCGGCGGAGTCCTTTCGTTGATCTGCTCCGGAAGCGCGTGATCGCGATGCGCGAAGGGGATCTCGCGGTGTTGCGCGAGCTCGGCTCCACGCGGGCCAATCTGCGCATGGACACGTATCTGGCGATGCCGGAGATGAGCCAGGAAGAGCTCATCGCCATGGTGCAGGGGTTCGCGGAGGAGCAGGCGGCCGCGATCGAAACGATCGAGCGCGTGGTCGTGCGCGGAGGCCAGGCCATCGCGATCTACGCCGCGGAAGAGGAAGGGACCCGCTGGTCCGCCTTCGTGCGCGAAAACGGGGAGTGGAAGTCGGACGATTGACGCATCCAAAGCGAGCTTGCCGTTTGCCGCGCTCGACAGCGTATACTCGCCCCCTATGTCCACGACCATCGGCGAACGGATTCGCGCGCGGGCCGGGAGCGGTCCGAAGAGGCTTCGCGTCTGTGTCCTGCTCGGAGGCAATGCCGCCGAGCGTCCCGTCTCGATCGCGTCCGGGCTCGCCGTTTCGGAGGCTCTGCTCCATCGCGGCCATGGAGTCACGGTGCTCGACCCTGCGACCGGGACCCGCTTCGAGCGCGCTGCAGAAGATCGAAGCGAGGCGGAGAGCCGGCTCGGTCTGAGCACGAGCGGTCAGGGACTGGTCCGCGAGGAAGGAGTCTCCGCCGAGGAGGCGATCGCGCGCACCCGGCGCATCGTTCCCTCGCTCGCCGAGATCGATCCGACCGAGTTCGACGTCGTCCTCAGCGTCCTCCATGGAGGCGTGGGCGAAGGGGGCGCGGTCCCGGCGATGCTCGAATTGCTCGGGCTTCCCTACGTCGGCTCCGACCCGATCTCTTCCGCCGTCACGCTCGACAAGGAGTTCACCAAGCGCGCGCTCCACTTCGCGGGCGTACCGGTGGCGCGCGACTGGCTCTGGAATCCGCAGTCGAACGGCGGGAGTGCGCGGCGGTGCGGCGAAGCCCGGCCGAGCGAGGCTTGGATGAAAAAGGTCGGCGGATATCCGGTCGTGGTCAAACCGCTCCTCGAAGGGTCGACGGTCGGACTCACCATCGTGAAGGATCCTTCGGAATGGGAAACCGCCTGGAGAAACGGGGCGCCCTACGCCCATCCGACCCGCGGTCTGCTCGTGGAAGAGTACATCCCGGGTCGAGAGATCACCGTCGCGGTCGTGGCGGGCGAAGCGCTCCCCGTCGTCGAAATCGTTCCGAAGTCGGGATTTTACGATTTCGAGCATAAGTATACGAAAGGCGAGACGGATTATCACGTTCCCGCGCTTCTCGCGGAACCGACCGCGGCGCGACTGCAGGAACTGGCGCTCATCGCGTTCCGAGAGCTGGGCTGCCGCGATCTGGCGCGGATCGATTTCCGGCTCACCGGCGCGGACGAACCGTACTGTCTCGAGATCAATACTCTCCCGGGAATGACCGGCACGAGCCTGGTTCCGATGGCTTCGCGCACCGTCGGAATCGAGTTCGATGAGCTGCTCGAGACGTTGAGTCGTATTGCAATCGCGCGCCACGGCGGCGGAGGTGGGGAAGGACGATGAGCATCAAGGTTCAGGACACGCTTTCGGGGCAGAGGCGCGCGTTCGATCCGGTCCATCCGGGCAAGGCGGGCATGTATGTTTGCGGCGTGACGGTCCAGGACAAACCCCATGTCGGCCACATGCGCGCAGCGCTCGCGGGGGATCTGATCCGCCGGACGTTGATCTATTTCGGGTACGACGTCACTTACTTGAACAATTTCACAGATATCGACGATCGGATCATCGAGCGTGGCCGTCAGGAGGGGCGCGATTACTCCGAGATCGCGCAGCGCAACATGGACGCGTACCTGACCGCGGTGCGCAAGCTCGGCCTCCTGGAAGCCACCCACTATCCGCGCGCCACGCAGCACATCCCCGAGATCGTGGATCTCATCGCCACCCTCATTCAAAAGGATGCGGCCTACGCCTCCGGTGGAGACGTCTACTTCCGCGTCGCCAAGTTCGCCGAATACGGGAAACTCTCCCGCCGCCGGATCGAGGATCTCCGCTCCGGCGCGCGCATCGAGCCGGGCGAGCACAAGGAGAGCCCGCTCGACTTCGCGCTCTGGAAAGCGGCGAAGGAAGGCGAGCCGTACTGGGACAGCGCCTGGGGGCGCGGCCGGCCGGGATGGCACATCGAGTGCTCCGCCATGGCCATGAAGTACCTCGGCAAGACCTTCGACTTTCACGGCGGCGGCGTGGACCTGGTGTTCCCCCATCATGAGAACGAGATCGCGCAGTCCGAGGCGGCCACGGGGCAGGAGTTCGTGCGCAACTGGGTGCACAACGGATTGGTCACGCTCGGCGGCGAGAAGATGTCGAAGTCGACCAAGCACTTCTTCCTGATCGAGGACATCCTCGGCCACCTGGATCCCGACGTGATCCGCTTCTATCTGCTCTCCACGCACTATCGCAGCCCGATCGAGTTCAGCGAGGAGCGGCTCGGGGAAGCGGGGATCGCCTTCGGGCGGCTGCGCGCCACCGCGGACTCGCTGCGCGAGGTGTACTCCACCCTTCCGAGCCAGGAGGAGCTGCGCCGGCCGCTCCCTCTGGAAGAAGTGGCTGACCCCGACGTGCGTGCGATCGCGGGCCTGTTCCTCGAGGCGCTGCAGGACGATTTCAACGCGGCCAAGGCGCAAGGGCACCTCTTCGAGCTCTCCCGCCTCATCAATCGCATCCTCGCCGAACCGTCGTCGGGCGCGAAGGAGTCGCGCGTCGGCGAGGCGATGCGGTGGTTCTTTCATCTCGGAGACATCCTCGGGCTCAATCTCCGGGAAGCGAAGACGGAGGAGATTCCGGCAGAGATCCAGAAGCTCGCCGACGAGCGCCTGCTCGCGCGGCAGCAGAAGAACTGGGCGCGCGCCGATGAGCTCCGCGACGAGATCGCATCTCGCGGGTGGCTGGTGGAGGACAAGGCGGGCCGGAGCATCCTCCGCAAGAAGTAGACGCGGTCCTCGCGGCGCTGTGCGCACGGCTCTCTGCTCGCGGCTCTCTGCTCGCGGAAGAGACGGAGGCTGCATCAAGTAGGCGGCACCGTCGGAGGGGACTGGCGCTGGCCGCGAGGAGGGGGACCGATGACGAGCTCGAGCTCGGCCGAGCACCCGCTCGCATACGAGTTCCGATTCTTCGCCGCGCTCACCTCCTCTGAGTGTCCGCTCTACGCGGAATTGTCCACTCGAGCGGCGGAGTCCGCGTTTCTCCTCGACCTGGCCGCGCACCGCACGCCCGGTCAGCCTTCCGTGAACCTCCTCTTCGCGGCTGTCCACAATGAGCTGCTCGCGGGGGCGGCTCATCCGCTCCGCCGTTTCTATCGTTCGCTCGGCGGCGAGGAGCCTCCTGGGTCGGTCTTTCCCCACTTCCTCGATTTCTGCCGGGAGAGAGAGGAGCGTTTGTCGGAGCTGATCGCGACCCGGCGCGTCCAGACCAACGAGGTCGGACGTAGCGCGCTCCTGCTCCCCGCATTCGCTCGCGCGAGCCGGCTCCTGGGAGAGCGCCCCCTGCACCTGATCGAGTTGGGCGCGAGCGCGGGGCTGCATCTCAATCTCGACCTCTACCGCTTCGAATACGAGCTCGCACCTCCCGCCGGCGAGCCGACGGTGCATTTCTGCGGGGACCCCGACGTGCCGATCAAAAATCCGGCCGCGGCGTCGGCCACCGGCGAGCTGTCGGTGCATCTCTGCGGAGACCCCGACTCCCCGGTGAGCTTGCGTGCGGAGGTCCGGAACGTCCTGGGCCGCGATTCGGACTGGGTGCCGCCGCGGGTGCCCCCGATCGCGGATCGCACCGGAGTCGATCTCGTGGTCATCCGGCTGGACGATGCCGACGCGCTGCGATGGAGCGAAGCGCTGATCTGGCCCGATCAGGTCGAGCGGCTGGATCGATTCCGGGCAGCCGTCGAGGTGGCGAGGAGCCGCCCGCCGCGCATGATCGAGGGAGATGGGCGAGCGATCGTACCGGAGGTGGCGGAGCGGACGCCCCCGACGATGGTGCCGTGCATCTTCCACAGCCACGCCATCTATCAATGGAAATCCTTGGTACGAGAGGAGTTCGCGCGATCCATCAAGGCGCTCGGCCGGACCCGGGATCTGGTCTGTGTCTCCCTCGAGTGGCTCGGCAACGACTCCGGCCCCAAGCTTCATCTCACCACGTTCGACGCCGGCGAGGAGCGCTCCGAATTGCTTGCCGATTGCCACCAACACGGCCGCTGGCTGGAGTGGAGGCCGTAGGCAGGAACCCGCCGCCGATGGCTCGAATGGGGGACGCCGCAGCTCGGGAACTGCCGTCGGTTCGATGAGGAGGCCGGGAACCAGGCCGCCTTGGCCGGGTTTTGCCCATGTCCCCGCAAGCCCCACGGCCGGAATCGGATGCTCGGCGCCGCGCAAGGAAAGAGCCAGAAAACGTGTTGACACGCGGAACGCTCATCCATAACATCTTGCCTTTTGGCGGCGGCGGGCACATCAAGTCCCATTGGAACGGCGTTGGCCATCACCAGTGGATTCTTAGCGAGGTGCAGGGCTTGGCAGCCCTGTGCTTTTCTTCTGACCTTTTTCGAGCCCGGCGATCGCTTGCCCGAGTTTCGTGAGGAGGACGGGGCGCGAGCGTTTCTGCTGGCGTAGCTCAGTTGGTAGAGCAGCTGATTTGTAATCAGCAGGTCGGGGGTTCGAATCCCTTCGCCAGCTCGTCGAACAGAGCCGCTCGAGCGCGGCGCCATCGGGAAAGAGGGAAGTTTGCCTGGCGAGGTTCCCGAGCGGCCAAAGGGAACAGACTGTAAATCTGTCGGCGGATGCCTTCGAAGGTTCGAATCCTTCCCTCGCCACCAAGTTGTCAGAGAGCGGATCGCTTCCGGCGTTGAGCGGGAATAGCTCAGTTGGTAGAGCTCCAGCCTTCCAAGCTGGACGTCGCGGGTTCGAGTCCCGTTTCCCGCTCCAACTATCGAAGGGCCCACGTAGCTCAGTCGGTAGAGCATCTGCATGGTAAGCAGAAGGTCACCAGTTCAATTCTGGTCGTGGGCTCCATTCTTCGTTTGGTGAGGTAAGAGAAGACGGACCGCCACCGAGGCCGGTACCGCAGCTCTCAGGAGGGCGCGAGGAGTCATGAGCAAGGAGAAGTTCGAGAGGACGAAACCCCACGTGAACGTGGGGACGATC
>CAMPIC010000066.1 GCA_946886185.1 uncultured bacterium | reverse complement strand
TCGTACTGCGTAGCCGGACGCGAGACGATCCTCACCGATTGATTGCCGGGATGGGCCGTCGCCACGCGCTGGAGCGCCTCCGTAAGCGCATCGCGATCGCCTTCCCCGGTGCGCGCCACTTCCGTCTCCTCGAGTGCATTCCCCTGGATGAGGTATCTCCCCTGTTCGATCCGCACCGAGAGATCGAGCATCTCGTCCGCGGAGCCGCCGGCAGCGCCATCGACCGGAAGATCCATGCGCACGACCGCGACCTCCAAGAACACCGCGGACAGAAGGAGCATCGGGATGAGCACCACGAACAGGTTCATCAGCGGAAGGATCTCCAAGTCTCCTTCCACGATGGTGCGGAATCGGCTCGTTTTGGAACGCTTCATCGGTCAGGCAGCCCGGCCCGCGCGGCCCATTGCCTGGATGACACGCGCGCTGGTTTCCTCGACCTGATCGATCACCGTCTCGACGCGCCCCACCAGGAAGGTGTGCAAGAGCAGAGTCGGGATGGCGATGATCAATCCGAGCGACGTGGTGTTGAGCGCCTGGGAGATCCCGAGCGCCAGGAACGTCGAGCGTTGCGCCGGATCGGCCGCGCCCACGGCGGAGAACGCCGTCGTCAGTCCGAAGATCGTGCCGAGGAGTCCGAGCAAGGTCGCGGTATTGGCCAAAACCGCCAGAAACGGCAATCGCCTCGAAAGCGGCGGCAGGACAGTGGAGGCCGCACCTTCCGCGGCGGTCATCATGCGATCGTCGTTGGTCCGATCGCTCGCGATGACGGTCGCGGCGACATGGGCCACCGGAGTCTGCGCCTGCCGCGCGAGATTGAGCGCGCCCGGCACGTCTCCTTGCGTGAGGCGCGCCTCGATGTCACGCAGGAAGCGCCCCGAATCGAACCCAGAGGCGCGCCCGATGACCCAGATGCGCTCGAGCGCGATTCCGAGCACGAGCACTCCGATCACCAGGATGACGTACATGAAGGGACCGCCTTCACGGAAGTACGTGGACAAGCTGGAAACGAATCCCATCGATTACCTCCTGTCAGATACGAGAGTGGACGTAGTTCGTCGTATGAGCTACCCGGCGCAGCGGCCCGGCCTTGGCCGCCGCCGGCTTCTCGGTGCATTCCATGGCTTACTTCCCTTCACTCTCGGGAAGCGATGCGGGAAGCGGCACGATCCGGTCGTCGAGCGTCGACTCTCCCGGGAACAGCGTGGACGGTCGTTCGTGACCGACCACCCACACGAGGCTCGGCACCGGGGCGAGCGCGGCAATATCCGCAGCCCACAGGACGTAACTCCGGTGTCTCTCGTCTGGATACTGGAATTGATCGCGCGCGGTGATGAAGACGACCTGCGGCATCGCGATCTCCCCCTCGATCCGGATTTCTTCCAGGGTGGGCGCGACCTGACGTCCGTCGTTGGTGGCTTGTGCGCGCGCCTTGCCGGACAGGCTCCCAAAGAAACTCAGTGCCGCGCACGCGCACCCGATCCACGCAGCAGTACGCCTCACCCGCGGCTGCCACTGCTGCGCTTGCCGAGGCTCAGTCGCGCGGGGCGCCTCCGGCCGTTGCCCCCGGCGAAGTTGCCCCCGGCGAAGTTGCCCCCGGCGAAGTTGCGCGGGGCGAAGTTGCGCGGGGCGAAGTTGCTCCGGCCGAACCAGCGGCTGCCTGACGTGCTCCGTACGGATGATCATCGCGTGACCTCCTCCTTTACGACCCGCGACTGCGCTTCGGTTTTGAAAACTCCACGAAGTCCGTCGGGGTCTTCTTCCGAGAGAGCGGCGTAACGCTCGAAGTACTCTTGCGCGGCCGCGTCATCGAAGAAGTAGAACCGCTCCACGATCGCCAGGTTGTACAACGGCCCCGGCAGCTCCTCATCGAGCCCATGCGCGCGCTTGAACTCCTCGCGTGCTCCCTGCGGATCTCCGGACAAGAGCAGCGAGATCCCGTGATTGTTCAGGTTCACGGCGTCGGGCCGCGCGGCGAGGGCGCGCTCGGCCACCTCCCCCGCTTCCTCGAACTGATCGCTCCGGAGCTCGAGATACGTCGGAATGGAGCCGAGCCGTTCCCAGTCGAGCTCACCTCGATATGGAGCGAGCGTTTGCAGGGCGAGGTCGGATTCGCCGCGCGCTTCCAGGTGGAGCGCCAAACCGGCGGCCAGTGCCGTCGCCGTCGGGAGCGGATAGGAATCGATCGGCGCCGCGGAAAGAAGCTCTACTCCATCCGCGAAACGCCCGTCTTCGTAGAGGAGTCTCGAAAGCAGACTGAGGGAGGGGGCGTATCGCGCATCGATCGCGAGCGCGTCGCGGAGCGCGTTCTCCGCTTCGTCGCCATGCCCCGCTCGAAGATGCAGCTCTCCCAGATGATGCCGCCAATACGGCTCATCGGGAGATTCCACGGCGCGCTGCTCGGCCCATTGGATCGCTTCGGCAAGATCCCCGCCTCCTTGCAGGATCACCGCGTCGTCGTCTTTACGGAAGAGTCCGCAGCCGCTCCCCAAGAGCAACAGAGCGACGAGGCCAAGTTGGGCAATCCTTCTCGCACGAGTCGAGCCGATGCTCATCCCGGGTGGAACGATCGAGTCGACACTGGTTCCGCCCGTACGGATCGAGTCGAAAGACATACATCCTCTTTCGTCCATCGCCTTCCAAACCATCGGTAGAAAACGGCGGCTCATTCCGAGAACTCCTTGGGCGGTACGGCGTGAAGAACCGGATACCGCACCTCCGCGAAATGGAGAAAGCGGAGCGGCAACCGCGTCCAGAGCGCCTGCTGAGTGCGCCGGATCCATTCGTTGTCATCGAGAACGTTCTCGCCAGACTCGGCGAGAGACGCTTCTCCGGAGTCCGCGCGTGACGTCGCGTCAGCCACACTCCGCAGCAGATCCGACCAGATCTGTTCTCCCTGGTCATGGAATTCCCATGCCTGCTCCTGAAGGACTTCTCGATACGCCGCCGCGTCCGTCTCGGACAGTTCGGCAGGCGTCTCGACTGAGTCGAGCGCGGTTCCGAACGCCACGAGCGCTTCTCCGATCCGGAAGGTGGCAGCGTGGGCCCACGGGGCGACGGTGCGTGTCACGCAGGCGCGATAGGCCGAGAGCAACACTTCGAGCGCTTCTTTCTTCGCGACGATCGACTCCTGGATCGGCTGCTCGAGCGGGACCGCGTCGTAGCGCGCCTTGGCCTCCTCGCCGCGGCGAAAATCGATCTCAGCCAGAATCGCCGCTCCCGTGGTGGAGTCGCGTTGGGCCACTTCGACGAAGCGGGCAAGCGCGGGAGACTTTTCGAGCCATTCGTCGATCGCGACATCCGGGGGCGCCTGCGCGAGCGTCCGCGCCGCGATCGGCTCGAGAAGCGCTCGCGCGGTGCCGCCATCCTCGGGATGACGATCGATGTAAGAGATCCGCACGCGATCCGCTTCGGCCCAGTTGCCCGCCGTCTCCCAGAGCTCACCCGCGCGCAAGAGCGCGTCCGCCGCATCCGGGTCCGTTCGATGATTGACGGAGAATCGTTCGTAAACCCGCTCCGCCTCCTCGTCTCGACCGACGTCCACCCAGGCATGCGCCAGCTCCAGCTCGGCGTCTCGCGCATACGAGCTGTTCGGATACCGCTCGAGGATCTGAGACCAGGCTTCCGCGGCGCTCTCCGGTTTGCCGGCAGCGCGGTAGGAAAGCCCCGATCGATAAAGCGCCAGATCGGCGTTCTCATACTGTGGACGCCGTTCGGCCAGTTGCCGGAACAAGTCCGCTTGATCCGACTCGCCGGCGGATTCCGCATGCTGGAACTCCGCCGCCGGTAATGCCGTCTCCAGCCGCTGCACGAGCGCTTCGTCCTGCGCTCGCCGCGCCAGATGGAGGGCGGCTTCGTAAGCGCGTGCTGCCTCCGCGGGCGATCGTTCCAGAAGGGCATCTCCACGCAGCGCTGCCGCCTGGGCGACGCGTGGATCTCCCGGAAACTTCTCTATGAAGCGCGCCAACTCCTCCGTCGCGACGTCGGGCCAGCCGCGTTCCAGCGCGACGTGGGCGCGGCGCCAGCTGAGCCCCGCGGCGCGGTCGTCGGCCAGGCTGCGATCGAGGTAATCGCCGGACTCGTCGAGAAGCTGCCGCGCGAGCGATGGATCCTGAGTGGAGTGATACCACGCGTCGAGAGATGCAATCTGCTGCCAGCGCGCTTCGGTGACGAACGCGGCCGTATCGGATGCCGCGGCGGAGTAGTGCCGATAGGCGCGCTCATACTCGCCCAACCGATACGCCGCTTCCCCGGCATGGAAACGGTCGCGCGACGCCTCCGGCGCCCCGGGCCAGATCGAGGTGATCCGCTCGTAAAGCGCCAAGGCGTCGCGCCAATGCGGTTGGGCCTCCGCCGCACTCTCCTCGAGGGCGCGGGCTTCGCGATGATGCTCCCGTGCGAGCGAGCGCAAGTTCTCCCGCGCGAACGCCTCCGCTTTGGCGCGGGACGAATCGGAGCGGGAGGCGCGTTGCCAGTCTCCGCCGGGAAGGAAGCGCTCCGCGAGCTCCAGGCGGTCGCGCCGGAGCTCCTCGGTGCGTTGCCCTTGCGTCTGGCTGTCGATGAGACGGGAGGCGATCTGCGGGGCGCGCTCATCCAACGGGTGCCTTTGCAGCCAGAGGCGATCGGTTTCCGCCGCCTGCGCGAAGAGGCTGAATCGTCGCAGGAGGAACGTGACGTCGCCGTAGATCTCCGACTCGTAGTCGCGCGGACCGACTCGATCAAAATACTCGGTCAGGGCCGCCCCGCCGCCCTGCCGCGCGAGGCTGTGGACCAGGTACTCCTGCGCCTCACGCCGGAGATCGGGAATCTTCCGCTCGGCGGTCGGCACTCCTTCCAAGTAGAGATCGAGCGTCCGCCCGAACGCGTCCGCCGCTTCCGCGAATCGGTCCGCTCGGAAGTGAGCCCATCCCAGCTTGTACAGCGCAACCGCGGACAAGCTGCGGTCGCGTCCCTTGGCGGCCGCCTCATAGAGCGAGGCCGCACGCGCGGCGCGGCCATCGTCGGTCAGATAATCGGCGAGCCGCAGCTCTGCTTCCTGGCGAAACGGCGATTCGGGATGGTCTTCCAAGAGCAACGAGAGGCGAGCCACGGCGTCGGGGTCGCCGGCATCCGCCTCGAGCACTCCGAGTTGGAACAAGACCGCATCGCGATGCGAGAACTCCGTCGACTCTTGCAGCAGCGCGGCGTACTGCTCCTGCGCTTCCCGGGGATCGAAGACCGGAGGCGCGCCGGCGCCTTGCTCGAGGAATCGCCCCATCTCCGCCTGGAAACGATTCCGCTCTTCGGTGAGCAGCAGATCCGCAAGCCGATAGCGCACATCGGGGCGCGAACCGGAGCTCGGATACGACTCGAGGAATCCACGGTGCCGCTCGATCGCCTCGGCGCGCAACTGCTCTCCCGCGGTGGCCGGTTGCTCGGCGCCCGCAAGCTCGTAGGTCGCGACACCGGCCAGATAATCGATCGCTTCGGTCTCGGCGGCGAGCGCCTCGCGGGCTCCCTGCACCGCGTCACGGATGGTGCCTCGTTGCAGCTGGATGTGCACGAGCGCGAGGGAATCGGCTCGATCGGTGAGCCGGTGCGCGCGGTCGTGGAGCGCGGTGAGCTCCTCGCTCCGTTCGAGGCCGGCGAGATCCGATTGGATGGCGCGCTGCACCGTTTCTGCGCGCGCGATGAGCGCGGCCAACTCCCGCTCGAGCGCGGACGCTCCGTCGGTCAATTCGGATCGCCACAGACTCTCATAAGCGCGGGAGATCGCATCCGGGACCGTCTCCGCGAAGGCGCGCACCAGATCGTCGGTCGCTTCGGCGTGCGCCTGCTCTCGATCGAGAACTTCGGGCGCTCTGGGAATGTCTTCCGGTCCCGGCACGTCTCTGATCGGACCCTGGACATAGATCCTTTCGAGCGCCTCCACCCATCGCCGTTGGATTTCGATGCGATCCCGCAGCGCCTCGGATCTCGCTTCCACCCTGCGGATCGCTTCGTCGCGCAGCGCTTTGAGCGAGCCATCGAGGTCGGCGATCGCGGCACGCGCATCCGCCAGCGCCCTCGCCGACTCGCGCAGGAGCCGCAGCTCCTCTTCGGTGCGCTGCAGGCCTGATTCCAGATACCCCCTGCGCCGATCCAGATGCCGCCGCATCGCCGCGATCTCGCTTCGCGTTCGCTCGAGCTCGAAATAGGCTTCCCAGGATGCCTCTTCGGCTGCCGCAATCGCGCGCATCGACTCCAGCGGAGGCAGCGGCACGATCTCGACGGCGCGCTCCAGATCTCCGGTGGAGCGATCGACCAACTTGGGCAGCGAGGGCAGGACCCGCGGTTCCTCGGAGTTGGGGGCCAAGGCGGCCTCGATCCAGATCGACGCCTGCTCGCGAACCGAGGCGAGATCGAGACGGACCGGATCTCCATAGCCGGCTCCCCGTTCCCACGTCTTCCACAGATCGTCGAGCGCGCGTTCGGAGTGGAGCGTATCGAGCAGGAGAGCGTCTTCCTGCCGGCTTTGATCCGCGCGCAGCGCCCGGCGCCGCGCTTCGGCGAAATCGTTCGATTCGAGAGCGAGCGATGCGAGCGCGATTTCGACCGCGCGCACCTTCGGGTAGCCGGGCCAGCTCTGCACGATCCCTTCGAGGATTCGCCTCGCCGACGCGGTGTCTCCCTCTTCCCACGCATAGAGTCCGCGAATGTGCTCTCTCCACGGTTCGAGCGCGCCGAGCCCGCGCTGCTCATCATTGTCGGCGCCCACGCGAGCGACCGTCGGCTCCGAGAAATGGACGCGTGGATCTTGCCCCTGTTCGAGCGCGCGTCGTGCCAGCCGGAGCTGAGCCCCTTCGATCCAGATTCGATCGAGCTCCGATTTCGGCGCCATGTCGGCCAATCGCGTCCAGGCGTCCGAGTCGAGGTTTCCGGAAAGCTCGTCCGCCATCCCGCGCAGGTGGAGCGCGAGCGTCTGACACTCGCTCGATTCGCAATTGATCTGGGACAGGACCGTGCGCGCGGCCGCGACCTCTCCTTCGGAGAGAAGCCACGCCGCGGCTAGCAGGTCCGCTTCCGAGCCGGAGCGGGCGCCGGCCGGCAGATCGGTGCCTCCACGCACGGCGCTCATCGCCGCTTGCGCATGAATCCAACGTGTGAAACCGGATACAGGCAGAGCCTGCACTTGCTGTGAAAGCTGCTCGAGGCCCTCGCGATGGCCGAGGCGCTGGTAGAGTGTGGCGAGCAGGAATGCGGCGCGGTCCGCATCGGGAAAAGCTGCGTCATAACGGATCGCTTCCAACGCGTGGAGCGCGCCGGCATAGTCCCGATGAGCGAAGCGTGAGATCCCCAGGCGATAGAGCTGCTCCGTCCACGATCCGCTCGGCAGCGCCTGACCGGGGACGGCGAGAGTGTCGGCACCCTCCTCCACGCCGATCCAGCCCAGCGGGGCAGTCGCGGCGCGCGGGGCGACGAGCGCGAACATCGCCGCGATCATCATCACGACGAATGCAGCGCGGCGGAGTTTCACCAGAGATCTCCCCGGGCCGCAGGATCGGGATGCCACCAAATGCTGGCTTGCGCGAGGTCGACTCCCCGAGAAAGGTCGATCTCCAGGACGTTCAGTCGATCGCGCGCCGGATCCAGCTGCATGTACCCGATGTCGGTTCCGCGTGTGGAGGATCCGATGGAAAGCTGCAGCGTTTGCTCCCGAGGTTCCAGGAAGTCATGCCAAATCTGAACCATTCCGCCGTTCTGCAGGACGCGCGCGTCGGACGCGTCGATCACGAGGTTCGCGGACCGTCCATCTTCGGATCGCAGCGTGATCTGATCCGGAAGCGCACCATTCCCTCCTCGCACCAGACAGAGCAGAACCGTCTCCTGGCGCCGGAGGAAATCCTCTTCCAAGATGCCCACGCGCACCGTCGCGCTGTCCAGGAGCGCGCTGATGCGATCCAGCTCCTCTTCGAAGACCGCGATTGCCCGCACGCTTTGCAGGAGAGCCTCGCGATCGGCTCCGTTCGCTACCATCTCCGCGCGACGCTGCTCGTCCGCCGCGAGCGAGCGGCCGAGCGCGAGGTAGCGCAGCAACGCGGGATCGAGCTCTCCCATGCGCTGCGTCTCGATCTCGCGCACTTCGCGGAGCGGATCCAGGCGGGCGCGTAGAAACTCGAGATTCTCGTGGAGGAAGCGGAGCGTCGGCTTCTGAGGTTGCTCCGGCTTCACGCGCTGGATCTCGATCCGCTCGCGGCGCGCTTCCCATTCCTGAGCGAACGCGTCAGGGACGTTCATCGCGCCGGCGCTGAGCACGAGAAGCAGCGCCGCGAAGCGCATGGACATGGAGCGCATGGTCATGTCAGCCCCTCCAGTTGCGGACGATCGAGCCGGTGCTCGCATCGACGACGATGTACAACGAAGGAAGCGCCTGCGCACGGAAGCAGACCAACCAGCAGGTCCGGTCGGGCTCCTTCTCGTCGAATGCTCCGCGCATGAGGAGCATGGTGCTGGGCACGCTGCCGTACTGTTCCCGCTCGCGCCCCATCTCTTGGTGCGCGGCTGCGAGTGCGGCCTGGCTGTCGATCCACCGGTTGCTGATCGGCGGAGCGTCGAAACGCACCGTCAGATCGAATGCCTGGATGATCTTGCCATCCTCCACCGAATAGGCGCGGGCCGCGTCGCGTGAAGGGGCAAAGAACAGGTACCCCCATCGGGCTGCGGCGCCGGACTCGGTGAGCGCCTCGTCATTTTCGAGATACGCGAGGTGCGCGTCTTGCGCCCATGCATGGGCCGCCTCCTGCACCAAAGGAAGTGCGTCGCGGGCTTGGGTCCGCGGGAGCTCGTCGGCGATGGAGGTTCCAGCCCATCCACATGCGAGAAGCGCGAGCGCGACGGTCATCAGAGGAGACATGCCGAAGCCGCCGCCGCCATGTCGACTGCCGATGCCGCCGCATTGTCGACTGCCGAAGCTGCCGCGGCGTCGTCTGCCAAAGACGTTGCCACCTCGCCTGCCGAAGACATCGCCACGCCGCCGGTCGCGGTGATCGTGATGGCGTCTTTCGCAGCTGCCGCGAGTGAATCGCTCTTGATCCACGTGTGTTCCTCCTGGCGTTGCCGGCGGATCAGGTCCGCCTTCCTGGATGCCGCTCTCTGCCGGAAGAATCAGAACAGGAGGCTGCTTCCGATGCTGAACTCCACGTTGTGGTTCGTGCGCCGAGCCTGATCGGTGCCGGAACGGAACTGATACGTGCGCAGCTCCCAGCGAACCGCCGTCGACTTGCTCACGAAGAGCATCGTGCCTCCGCCGAAGCCGACGCTCGACTCGCTCCGACCGAGGAATATCGAAGTGCCGACGCCGCCTGTGACATACGGAACCATCCTCCGCCCCGGAAGCAGCTCGATCAAGGCCCCGAGCTGGTAGAACAGCATGTCGAACTCTTCCGCCTCGAGGCGCAGATCGAAGAGCGACTCGACGATCTCTTCCGGACGGTTGACGTGCGTCCACCCGACGCCCCCTTCGATCTGGAGGAAATCGAGCAGGTAGTAGCCGAGCCGTCCTCCCACGACCAACGAGTTGGACTTGCGGTCGAAGGCATAGCCGCCGGTGTAGCCGCTCACGCCGAAGGAGCCGACGCGTGAGTAGAGTCGGGGATTGGGACGCAGCTCGAGCGCGGAGAGATCCTCGTATTCGTCGCAAAGGGACGAGTGGATCCAACCGGTCTCGGTGCTCGAGAGA
>CAMPIC010000065.1 GCA_946886185.1 uncultured bacterium | reverse complement strand
CGGTCCTCCCTCCCGCCGTCGACGCGTCGCGGGAGGGTTTCACGGTGGAGGCGGGAGCGATCCGATTCGGATTGGGCGCGGTCAAAGGCGTCGGTCACGCGGCGGTGGCGGCGATCTGCGAAGCGCGCGACGCGGGCGGCCCCTTCCGCGATCCGTACGATCTGGCGGAGCGGATCGAAGGAGCGGCGGTCAATCGCAAGTGCCTGGAGGCGCTGATCTTTTCCGGTGCGCTCGACGTCTTCGGCTGGCACCGCGCCAGGCTCTTCGATGCGCTTGCCAGAATCACGGAGTGGGCCGCGCGGCGGCGGCGAGAGCGCGAGCTCGGCCAGCAGTCGCTCTTCGGAGGCGCCGCTGCGCCCGCACCTCAGCCTGCCGCGGAGGAGACGCCCGAGTGGGATCCCGCCGAGCTCCTCACGAAGGAAAAGAGCGCGCTCGGCTTCTATGTGAGCGGCCATCCGATGGACCGGTATCGCACCATCCTCCGATACCTGGGCGCATCGGAGATCGCCGCGCTCGCGGAGCTCGCCGAAGGCTCCACCGTCGAGATCGCGGGCCTGGTGGCGCAAAGCAAGAAGTCGGTCGATCGCAAGGGACGGCCGCTCGCGTTCGTGACCCTGGAAGATTCCGCCGGCACGATCGAGTGCATCCTGTTCCAGGAGCCGCTCGAAGCGGTCAAGAGCGCGCTCGGAGGCGCCGACCCGCTCCTGGTGAACGGCCGGCTATCCTCGCGCGGAGGAGAACTGCCGAAACTGGTCGCGAGCGAGGCGTTTCCGCTCCTTCAGCGGCTCGCGAGTGGACGCTATTCGCTGCACCTGGCGATCGAAAGCGCCTGGGCCCAAGAACGGCTTGCGGCGTTGCACGACACGTTGCGGAGCGCACCGGGACCGTGCGCCGTCTACCTCCATGTCGACCATCGAGCTCTCGGAGGAGTCGTGATGCGATGCCGCTCGACGCGCATCTCGCTCACGACCGAGGTGCTGGAGCGGTTGGAGGCCGATCTCGACCCGCATCGCATCCGCATCGTCGCGGGAGACAGCGCGGGAGTGCGCAGCGCGGAGCTCTTCGGCGGAGCCCGCGCTCCCGCTCCGGTGCTCCAGGCTCGGGCCGCCGGATGAGAGAGCGATTCGATCTGCATCTGCATACGGTGTTCTCCGACGGGCGGCGAACTCCGGCGGAGCTCGCGGAGCTGCTCGCCGCGGCCAAGGTGACGACGGCGGCGCTCACCGATCACGACACCGTCGACGGGATCGCGCCGCTCGAGGAAGCGGTGCGCGATCGCGGCATCCGGATCATTCCCGGGGTAGAAGTGAGCGTGGAGCACGAGGGGCAGGATCTGCACATCCTGGCCTATTACGTGGATCGGGGGGATGATCGCCTTCTCGCCATGCTCCGCAAGATCCGCGACTCCAGACGCGTGCGGGTCCAGGGGATGGTCGCCCGGCTGGGCGAGCTCGGGATTCCGGTGACCGAGGCGGAAGTGCTGCGGCGCGCGGCCTGCTCGGAGTCGGTGGGGCGGGTGCACGTGGCCCAGGCGCTCGTGGAAAACCAGTGGGTAGGGCACCACGGGGACGCCTTCCGATACTATATTGGAGCCGAGGGTCCCGCCTATCGACCCAAGGAGACGGCCGGGATCGAGGAATGCCTGGCAATCCTGCGTGAGGGGGGCGCGATCTCGGTGCTGGCGCATCCGGGCGCCTACCGCCTCGCATCGATTTTCGATCGCCTGGTGGCGGCCGGGCTGGATGGATTGGAGGTCTACCATCCGTCCCACGAGCCGGAGCAGGTAGCGGAGTTCGAGCGTCTCGCCGAGGAGTCAGGGCTGGTACGTACGGGAGGCACCGACTACCACGGCGATCGCGAGGGTGAGATGATGCCCGGGACGTTGCATCTCGATCAATCTCTGCTTGAGATGCTGGAACGGAGACGCGAGACACGGTTGCGGGAGGACGCATGAACAGCCAGGAGCTCACGGGCGCACGCAGGGGACGGATCCGATTCCTGGTGGGGTTCGTGATCGTGCTGAGCGCGGTCGGGGTCCTGGTCGTGCGCGGCGTTCGCAATTCGATGGTCTACGACATCGGCGTGTCCGAGCTGATCGCGAAACCGGCCGGAGCCAGCCAGGCAGATCTACGCGTGCGCGGGGTCGTGGTACCCGGAAGCATCGACCATCAGGATCTGGTGCTGCGGTTCCAGCTCACCGATGGAGCGAGCACCATTCCCGTGACCTATCGGGGAATCGTCCCCGACACCTTCGAGGAGGATGGGGAAGTCCTCGTCGAGGGCGCGATGACCTCCGCAGGCTTCGAAGCCCACTTCCTCATGGCCAAGTGTCCTTCCAAGTACGAAGCGGAGATGGACGAACAGGCGCGGGGAGCGGCTTCCGCGCCGGCGTGAGACTCTGCATGACAGCACAACCATGCAGCGCGAGTTCGCTACCGGCGCAGGGCGATCGCGACATTCCGAGCGACGTGGAACTCGGCAGGTGAGGGCGACTCTCCAACGGAAGCGATCCGACCGCCCGGAGTCCGGAGATTTTCGATGATCGATCTCGGCCAGTACTCGATTCTGGCGGCATTCGTCCTCGCGGCCGTGGGCGCGGTCCTCGCGGTCCTGGCCTATCGCACCGGGCGCGCCGATCTCCTCACCTCCACCCGCCACGCGGTGGTCGCGACGGCATTCTTCACCACGCTGGCCTGCATCGGGATCGTCTACGCGGTCATCGTGGGGGACTATAACCTCGAGTACGTTTGGGGAAACAGCGACCGGGCCATGCCGCTCTTCTACAAGATCGGCTCGCTCTGGGGAGGCCAGTCCGGCTCGTTGCTTTTCTGGAGCTGGCTCCTCGCGATGTACAGCACCGGAGTCGCGATTCGCCATCGCAAGGACGACCTCAAGCTGATGGCGCCGACCTACGCCACGCTCCTGGTGGTGCTGGGGTTCTTCCTCGCGCTCGTCGCATTCGCGAGCAGCCCATATCGGCGGGGTCCCATGTTGCAGGCGGATGGGATGGGACTCAATCCGCTTCTGCAGCATCCCGCGATGGTGATCCATCCTCCCTGTCTCTATCTCGGTCTGATCGGCTTCACCGTCCCATTCGCGATGGCGATCGGAGCGCTCGTCTCGGGACAGCTCGGCAACGAATGGATGAAGAAGGCGCGCTTCTGGACGCTCTTCGCCTGGCTCTTCCTGGGAGCGGGCAACATCCTGGGCGGATGGTGGGCGTATCTGGAGCTGGGATGGGGAGGCTACTGGGCTTGGGACCCGGTCGAGAACGCCGCGTTCATGCCGTGGCTGGTCGGGACCGCGTACATCCACTCCTCCATGATCCAGGAGCGCAAGCAGATGCTCCGGATCTGGAACATGCTGCTGATCCTGGTGGCGTTCAACCTCACCGTCTTCGGCACCTTCATCACCCGCAGCGGGATGATCTCCTCGGTGCACTCGTTCGCGAAGTCTCCGGTCGGGTATTGGTTCGCCGGGTTCCTCGCTCTCACGGCGGCTGTCTCCGCAGCGCTCCTGGTGATGCGCCGCAAGCAGCTCAAGAGCGAGCATCATCTCGACTCGTTCTTCTCGCGCGAGTCGGCCTTCCTGCTCAACAACCTGATCCTGTTGGGCGGCGCGTTCGCGGTGCTCTGGGGCACGATCTTTCCGATGATCAACGAGGCGGCGAGTGGAGTGCGCATCAGTCTGGGCCCGCCTTTCTTCAACCAGATCATGATTCCGGTCGGGCTCGCGCTCCTGCTCATGATGGGGATCGGTCCACTCATTCCGTGGCGGCGCGCGAGCTGGAGCGCGATGCGAAGGATCTTCACCGTGCCGCTGGGGCTGGGAATCGCGGCCGCGGCCATTCTCCTCGTGTTCGGGGTCACGCATGCCTATGCCCTGGTCGCGTTCTCGTTCTGCGCGTTCGTGATCTGGACGATCGCCCTCGAGTTCCATCGCGGAATCCGGGCGCGCCGCTCGAGCTCCGGAGAAAGCTGGTTCCGCGCGCTCGGTCAGCTCTTCATCAAGGGGCAGCGCCGGTACGGCGGCTACGTCATCCATCTCGGCGTGGTCATCATCTTCATCGGCTTTGCGGGCGCGGCCTTCAATCAGCAAGCGGAAACGACACTCCGGCGGGGCGAGACGTGGAAGTTCCGAGACTACGAGCTCACCTATCAGGGGCTGCGCGTATCGCACCGGCCGAACGTGGAGTCGGTCACCGCGGAGGTTCTCCTCACTGAGAACGGCAAGCCGGCGGCGCTGCTGCTCCCGCGCAAGGACTGGCATGAGAAACAAGAGCAGCTCGCATCCGAAGTCTCGATCCGTTCGACATTGGGCTCCGACCTCTATCTGATTCTCGCTTCCTACGACGAGTCCGAGACGGTGGGGCTCAAGCTCTACTGGAACCCGCTCGTGAGCTGGTACTGGATCGGCGGGATCGTGATGGTGCTGGGCGGCATCCTGGTGATGCTTCCGCTGCAGCGCCTGCGCGGCCGTTCGTCGGGCGGGACGCAGCCGAGACGCGCCGAGAGAAAGGTCGAGGAGGAGGAGATGGCCACGAGCCCCGAACCGATCGCGGTCGGCGCAAGCTTCGTCCAGAGGCCGCAGATCGGACCGGGGGGGGAAGGAGTCGTGCATGGATAGGTCGAGTTTCCTCTGCGCGCTTTCGGGGGCACTTCTCCTGATCGCCTTGGGCATACTGGATGCACGGGCGGCGGACATTCCGGCGCTCGAAAAGCAGATCATCAATCCGTGCCCGAACTGCGGCGGAATGCCGTTGGCCGGCTCCTATTGCGGCGGAGCCATGGAGGCCAAACAAGAGCTGCGCGATCTCGCCGCGCAGGGAAAGACCGACCAGGAGATCCTGGACGCGTTCGTCGCGAAACACGGCACCTGGATTCTGGCCTCTCCGCCGCGACGGGGCTTCACGCTCCTCGCGTGGATCCTTCCGATGGTGGGAATCGTCGTGGGAGGTGGTGGTCTCGCGCTCTTTCTCAAACGCGCCCGCGCTTCTGGCGCGCAACGGGAGCTGACCGGCTCCGACGATTTCGAGCGGGAGTCGCCCGGGAAAGATCGGACCGTGAAAGATCGTTCTGCGAGGGCCTCGAAGGAAGCTCCGATCCCCTTGAGCGACGCGGCGCGCGCCCAGTATCGCGATGCGCTCCGGAGAGAACTGGGAGAAGCCTGACCGATGATCTATCCGGTCTTGATCGTCTCCTTGCTCGCGGCGATCGCGTTCCTCTTCGTGTTCGCACCGATCTTTTCCGGCGCGCGGCATCACCGGGAGCAACACCGCACGCGCCTGGAAGCGGAGAAGCAGACCCTGCTCCAGCTCCTGCGCGATCTGGAATTCGATCACCGCACCGGCAAGCTTTCCGAAGCCGACTACCGGACCGCGCGCGAGGATGCGGAGTCGCGCGCCATCGACGTGCTCGCGTCGCTCGAGTCGTCGCAGCCGCATTGGACGCCCTCGGCGCTCGAGGCGGAGATCGGCAGGATGCGTGAACGGATGAGCCGGAGGCAGCGTGCCTGAAGGTTCCGTGCGGTACCGGATTCCTCTCGCATCGATCGCTCTGCTCCTCGTCCTCCTCGTTTCGGCGCATTCGCCGGCGCGCGCGCAGGAGGAGGGCCTCCGCGGAATCATTCGCGGCCAACTCTTCACGGCCCAGGACCCCGAATCGGTGGCGGCGGGAGCGGAGGTCACCTTGATCTTCCGCAATCCGGGCGCAACGGTGCCGGAACGGATTCCGGTGCGCGCCGGACAGGACGGAACGTATCTCTACGCGCCCGACTCGACCGATCCCGCCATCGCCTACGTCGTCATGGTGCAACCCTTCGGGCGCGATTACCTCGGGGCGCCGATGTCGTTCGAGCCTGGAAGCTCGCTTCTCGAGTTCAACTTCCTCGTTTCTCGCGACGCCGCGCCCATTCCGCAGGCCGACTCCCACCCGCCCATGGGCGGCGCGCCCGATGCGCATACGCATCCAACGCTGCAGCCGGTCCGGCAGGATCCGATCGCCGCGGCCGCCATCGTCCTGGGTGTGCTCACTCTTTTCGCGTTTCCCTTTCTGCTCGGACGCGCCCGCGCCGGGGATGGACCGGGAAGGATCGACGGGAGCGCGGCCGATTTGATGCGCGACATCGCGAGCCTCGATCTTCGATTCGCCGACGGAGATCTCGAGGAGCCGGAATATCGCGCGGTCCGCGCACGCCTCTTCGCGAAGCTGGAGGAGCGAACCGGGGCCTCCCGCCCGGCCGCACGCCGCTCTCGATGACCGCTCTTTTGGTGGCGCGCGGAATCACCAAGGGATACGGCGGTCCGCCGGTGCTCCGGCAGCTCGATCTGGACCTGTCCGCGGAACAAGGCTTGGCTCTGCTGGGACCGAACGGCTCGGGGAAGTCCACCCTTCTGCGCCTCCTCGCCGGACTGCACCGTCCCGAGCGCGGTTCGATCCGCTTGAACGGGCGCCCGTTCGACCCGCGGGATCCGGATCAGCGCAGGCGCATCGGATTCGTCTCGCACCAGAGCCTCTCCTACGACGGTCTCTCCGCGCGCGAGAACCTGAAGCTGATCGCGCGCCTCCATCGATTGCCCGATCCGGACGGCGCGGTCTCGAACGCCCTCGCTGAAGTCGGGCTCGCGTGGGTGGGGGAGCGGCCGGTCCGCACCTACAGCCGGGGAATGTCGCAACGGCTCAGCCTGGCGCGCGCGCTCCTGCACCATCCGGATCTCCTGCTCCTCGACGAGCCGATGAGCGGCCTCGATCCGGCCGGCTGCCGCGCTCTCGAGGAAACGCTCGTCCGCTTGCGCGTCTCCGGCACTGCGATTCTCATGGCGAGCCACGATCTTTCCCATCTCGGCCGGATCGTGACGAGCGTGGGGCTGCTCCGCCGAGGACGGATCGAAATCGCGGAGCATCTCGATCCTCATGACGCGGACGCGGTAGAGTCGCTCTATCGCGCCGCCTTCGCCACGGGAGAGCCGGCGTGAAAGCGTATTTCACGGCGATCGCAGCGCTCGTGGAGAAGGATCTGCGGCTCGAGTGGCGATCGCGTGAAGCGATCACCTCCATGATCTTCTTCTCGCTCCTCGTGGTGGTGATCTTCGGCTTCGCTTTTCAGGCGCGCAAGATCGATCCCGCCACCGAGGCTCCCGGCCTCCTGTGGATCGCGTTCACCTTCTCCGGAGTATTGGGGCTCCATCGGATGCTCGCGATGGAGCGGGAAAACGGGAGCCTGCAGGCGTTGCTTCTCGCGCCCGTCGATCGTGGCGCGATTTTCCTGGCCAAGGTCGCCACCGTGCTTGGACTGATCCTGCTCGCGGAGTGGATCACGATTCCGATCTTCTCGATACTCCTGCGTGTTTCGGTGCTTCCTTGTCTCCTTCCACTCGCGCTGATAACATGCGCCGGTTCATTGGGTTTCGCAGCGGTAGGCGTGTTGCTTGCGACGATCGCGAGCGGAAGTCGGCTCCGCGAGGTGCTCCTTCCGCTCCTCTTGTATCCGCTCTGGGTTCCCGTTCTGGTGGGGTGCGTGGAACTGACGGGGCTCGCCCTCTCCGGGCGACCCTTGAGGGAAGGATCCGACTGGCTGGTGCTGCTCGCGGTGTACGACGTGATCTTCATGACCGCGGGGACGCTCCTGTTCGATCTCATGTTGGAAGAGTGATGACGCGGAACGATGCAGCCGCCGCGAGGAGCATGCGCGTGAACGACGATGAGCTCGCCCGGGATTCCTCGAACTGGGGAAGATCGCTCCTGATCTCGAAGATCCTCGACTTCGCGACCCTTCCGCTCATTCTGGCGGGCCTCTATCTCGCGTTCCTCTACGCTCCGCGCGAGTCGACCATGGGGGACGTGCAGCGGATCTTCTACTTCCACGTTCCGTTCGCGCTCAACTCGTTCCTCGCGTTCGGAGTCGTGCTGCTCGCATCGATCGCATTCCTCCTCAAAGGGAGGCGGTCCTGGGACCAGACCGCGCTCGCCGCGGTGGAGGTCGGCTTCCTCTACTGCACTCTCGTGCTCTTGACCGGCCCGGTCTGGGCGCGCTCCGCGTGGGGAGTCTGGTGGACGTGGGACGCGCGTCTCACCAGCACGCTCATCCTCTGGTTGATCTTCGCCTCGTATCTGTTTCTCCGCACCTACATGGCGGAAGATCCACGCATGCGGCGCTACGCCGCGGTGCTCGGCATCCTCGGGGCGCTCGAGGTTCCGATCGTCTACTTCTCGGTCCAGTGGTTCAGCACGCAGCATCCCACCACCTTCATCACGGAACGCGGCAAGCTCGATCCCCAGATGGCGATGGTCCTGCGTTTCACCCTGGTCGCGGTGTTGATTCTGGGAATCGCGCTCTTCTGGAAGCGCCGGCTGGTGGGTGGACTGGAAGAGGAGCGGGATCGTTTGCTCGCCGACGTCGAGGAAAGGGAGATGCGATGACTTCGATGCACTATCTGACGCTCGCCTACGCGCTGGTCTGGATCGGGCTGGGGATCTACATGATCCAGTTGAACCGGCGGATCCAGCGCGTGCACGGCGACATCGTCGAGCTCAGGGAGCGGATGGACCGAGCCGGACGGGCGTGATCCGGCGCGCCGTCTTCGCCAGATCGGGTCACGGACGATTCGGCCGCGGACGTTCCTGGTCCGTCTTGGTCGATGTCGCACATCGGAACGGGGAAGAGCCGGACTGTTTTCAGAACCGGGCGGTCCTGAACCGAGCGTTCCCGCTACCGCTTGGAACGGCTCCCGAACAAACGCTGGAGGATGCGTCGCAACCTGCTCTTGGGTCGGCGATTCTCGCGGCGATCGAGAAGCAGGTTGAGGTCGCGCAGCACCACGGAGGAGCGGTGGCGAAGCTCCTCGAGCCGGCGCACCTCGCGTTGTTCCAAAAGGACGAGCGGATTGCCTTTGTGAATCGAGTTGTAAAGATGGACCAATCGATTGAGCGACTGCTGGCTGAGCACCAGGCGTCCGGGTTCGCGAGCCTGGATGTACCAGGTCTCCGTCTTCTCGTCGTAGCCGAGAAGTTCTTGCCGTCTCGTGTCGCCTGAATCCATAGCGGATACGTCCAGGGTGCGCGTGAGGCTCAGGATCGAAATCGAGCGCGCCATCGAGACGAGAAGTTCGTCCCGCGCGTGCGTGCAAGGGGACCGATGCCGGTAGAGTATCAGAGCGCAAATCAGGGAGTCAACGCGCAGGGGAAGCTACGTGCGTTCCGATTCCTCTTTCTCTCGCTCGGTATCCTCTCGTTCCTGGCGAGCCCGGGCCGCGCCGAAACGGTTTCGTATTCCACCTCGGACCAGGTGAGCATCACCGCGGACTTTTTTCGCGGGGAGCAGGGGCGAGGCGGGATCGTGCTGTTCCATCGGAGCGGATCGCAGAGCGCGGAGCTGGCCGCGCTCGCGCAAGCTCTGGTTGCCCACGGATTCTCTGTCCTCGTACCCGATCTGCGCGGCCACGGCCGGAGCGAATCGGAACCGCGCGCGCCCCGAGCGGCCGACTCGTCCCCATGGCTCCGCGACGGGCCGGCCGCCGTCTCGTATCTGCGCGACCTGCTGGGCGAGCGGGCGCCGATCGGCCTGGTGGGAATCGAACGAGGGGCGGAGATCGCGGCGCGCGCCATGACCGCGAGCGCGGATCCGCGCGGCCCGCTCGTCCTCCTCGATCCGGATGACTCCCTGACCGGACTGGCGATCCTTCAGTCCGCCGCCGAAGCGCAGCGTCCGGTCCTGGTCGTGGCCGGGCGCGACGATGCCCGCGCGCGGGAGGCGGCTCGATCTCTTTTCCTGCTCCGTCCCGCTTCCCAACTCTGGCTTCTGGACGGCGGCGCCCGCATCGTGGATCGT
>CAMPIC010000064.1 GCA_946886185.1 uncultured bacterium | reverse complement strand
TTCGTATGCGGGCGCGTATCGCGGATTCCTGGAGAACACTGCGTGGGCCTACGACCGCGCGCTTCCGAAACAGTCGATCCTCGGATTCGGTCCGGTGGCCCACCGCATGAGCGGCCGCGAGAACGCATCGTTCAAGTTGAGTTGGGAAGAGCCGGGCGCCGGGAAGTGGCGCGCGAGCGGCGCGATTCTCTCCGAGTATGATCGCGGCAAGCGGTTCCAGGCCAACTACGCGCGCAGCGGATGGGCCGGATACGCGCCCGAATTCGACCGCTACACTCACTTCGTGGACGAACCGCCGGACCCGGAGCGCGATCGCTTCTACGAAGGCCCGGCGCACGTCCCGATCGAGGAGAACCGTTCCACGATCGTCTACGCCACGGCGGCTGGCGACCTCGCGGACGCGATGCGAATCCAGTTCTATCTCTTCCACGGAGATCATGCGCTCGATACCGAGCATGCCGGCGCCGCGCTGGACACCGAAGCCGAGATCGACGCCTGGGAGCGCGAGGCGCTCACCGAGCAAACGCATCAGGAGGAGGCATTCCACGCGCTGCACGGCGATCTTCCGATCCATACGGAAGGAAAGAGCCGGGAGCTCGGTGGAGGATTGAGCAGCGGGTGGAAGCTCTCCGATCATGAGCTGCGCGCCGGAGTGAGCGCGCAACGCGGTCGCCACCGCTATCTCACGGTGATCCCTCCTCCGATCTGGTGGGTCGGCTCGCTCGAAGAACCTCTCTCGACCTGGGACGCGTCGGGTTACCTGCAAGACACCTGGAAGACGGACGAACGATCCTGGCTCCAGGCAGCGCTGCGGTATGACGCACGCAGCGTGCGATGGAAGGACCACACGAGCTTCGCTGCGCGATGGTCGCCCGCCCTCGCGTTCCATCAGCCGATGAGCGCGGTCGACGAGCTGCACGTGGAGGTGGGGCAGTCGTATCAGTTTCCCGCGCTTCAGACGCACTTTCCCGCACGGTTCGCGGCCGCGGGAGCGCCTTTCCTGCAGGCGCAGCGCGTGCGATTCGCGGAAGTCGGATTCCAGCACCACTTTTCGCGCCGCGCGGTCGCGTACTTCGGGGTGCGCGAGCGGCAATACGTGGACGTCGTCTTCACCGGTCGGACGCCGAGCGCGTTGGAAGAGCTGACCGGCGCGCGCAGCACGCCCGGCGGCTCGATCGAGCAGCGCGAGCTCGAGATCTCTCTCGATCTGCAGATCACCGCGGCGTTGACCGGCCAGACGAGCTTCGTCTGGTCGCGTGTCACCGCGGAAGAGCTCGCGGGAGAGGAGCGGGAGGTGCCGTGGAGCCGCCGCGGATATCTGCGGAGCTGGATGGTGTGGCGCGCCGGCCATGGTCTGTCTTCCACGGTGGCGTTTTCCTGGGATTCCGGTCGGCCGTATGACCTGTGTCTGATCTCGCGGGGCTGCAGCGAGCAGCAGCGGATCCGCGGTACGCTGCCCGGGCGCGCCAGCGCCGACTGGGCCGCCTCCTGGACCGGCATCGCCGGAGCTCCGCTCGAGCTGAGCGTCGAAGTGCGCAACCTCTTCGACTCGCGTCCGCCCTCGTACGAGTTCTCATCCTTCCCGACCGAAGCGACGGCGGACCACTTCCTCGCCTACTGGGACGCAACGGGGGAGACCGGCGGCTATTTGCTCGACCATGGAAACAGCCGTTCCGAGATCGCTGCCGACAATCCCCAGGCACGCGCGTTGGGACGATCGGCGCTGGTGGCGTTGGGCGTGAGGTTCTGACGCGAACGACGCTGGTTGACCTGGAACGGCCGTGTGCTATCCTGGCCCCTCGTATTGTTTGAGAAAAAATTCTCAATCGAATCACGACGAGCTAAATATAGGTGGCTCAATAAGTTGAGTGAGTGCCAGGAGGGATCCGAGGGGTGGATTACTCATACACGCCGCTGCTCTTCATCCTGCCTCTGGCGATCATGATTCCGGCCGTCATGATGCTCCTGGGAGCGCGCCTCGGGCCGAAAAATCCGACCGCGGCGAAGTCCGTTCCCTATGAGGCGGGGATCGATCCTCCCACCACGGCGGTGCAGCGGTATCCGGTGCGGTTCTACCTGGTGGCGGTAAGCTTCCTCTTGTTCGACATCGAGGCGGTCTTCCTGTTCCCATGGGCCGTTCGATTCAAAGAGCTCGGCTGGTTCGGGTTCTGGGCCATGAGCATCTTCATCGGCATCCTCGTTTTGGGACTGGCGTACGAGTGGCGCAAGGGAGGTCTCGATTGGAGCGGAACAAGACCGACGTACCCGTCTCGCGAGTCTCGGTAACCTCTCCGGGAACGGAGAGTCCCGATCTGCTGCGCGACGCGGTCGTGATCACCCGTCTCGATGAAATGGTGAACTGGGGGAGGAAGAACTCTCTCTGGCCGCTCCCGTTCGGGACCGCCTGCTGCGCGATCGAGTTCATGGGCACCGTCTCGAGCGTCTTCGACATCTCGCGCTTCGGCGCCGAGCTGGTGCGCTTCTCTCCGCGCCAGGCGGATCTGATCATCGTCGCGGGCACGATCAACTACAAGATGGCACCCATCCTCAAGCGGATCTACGACCAGATGTGCGAGCCGAGATGGGTGGTGGCGATGGGGGTCTGCGCTTCGAGCGGCGGATTCTACGACAACTACTGCACCTTGCAAGGGATCGACAAGATCATCCCGGTCGACTATTACATTGCGGGTTGCCCGCCTCGACCCGAGGCCGTCCTCCAAGCGGTGATGGATCTGCAAGAGCGGCTCAGCCGTTCGAAGGCCTGAAGGAAACCGATTCGTGAACGTCGCGATCGAAGGACTCGATCTCTCCCGGCTTCGCCAGAAGATCGGCGCCGGCATTGTCTCCGAATCGATGCTCGGGCAGATTCCCTGCCTGCAGATCAAGCGTGAGGCGCTGCTCGAGACGCTGCGCTTCCTGCGCGAGGACGCGGACCTCCGCATGCATCAGCTCTCCGACGTGACCGTGCTGGACCGGCTCCACCTCGGTGCCGGGCCCGGAGAACGGTTCGAGCTGCTCTATCTGCTCCACAACCTGCTCACCGAGCGGCGCATCGCAGTCAAGACCACCGTTCCGGAGAGCGATCCCACGGTCGATTCCGTCGCGCACCTCTGGGAGTCGGCCAATTGGGGAGAGCGCGAGGCTTTCGATCAGTACGGAGTGCGCTTCAACGGCCATCCGAACCTGCGGCGGATCCTCAATCACCACGAGTTCGTGGGACATCCGCTCCGCAAGGACTACAACATCTACAAGGGCCAGTGGCTGAGCGAGGCGGACACCCTGCTCGACGAGCTCGAGGCGCGCCACCGGCTCTTCCCCGAGCGCCGCACGAGGGTCGAGGCGGAGCCGGGCGAGACCATGATCCTGAACGTGGGGCCGTCGCATCCCGCTTCGCACGGGACGCTGCGCAACCTGGTCGAGCTCGACGGAGAGCGGATCCTCTACTGCATCCCGGAGATCGGCTATCTCCATCGCGGATTCGAAAAGTCGGCCGAGACGCACGAATACAACCAGGTCATCCCGTACACCGACCGGCTCAACTACGTCTCGGCGATCGCCAACAACGTCGGCTACGCCAAGGCGATCGAGGAGCTCTGCGGGATCGAGGTGCCGCCCCGCTGCCAGGCGATCCGGGTGATCCTGTGCGAGCTTTCGCGGATCATGGACCACCTGGTGTGCAACGGCGCGAACATCGTCGACCTCGGCGCCCTCACCAACTTCTGGTACCTGTTCAATCTCCGCGAGAAAATCTACACGGTGATCGAAGGGGTCACCGGGGCTCGTCTCACCAATTCCTACACGCGCGTCGGGGGGCTCTGGGACGATGTGACCGACGACTTCGTCTCGCAGGTCAAGACTATCCTGGTCGAGATTCCCAAGCACGTCGACGACACCTTGAAGCTGGTCGCGCGCAACCGGATCTTTCTCGACCGGACGGTGGGGGTGGCAAAGATCAGTCTCGACGACGCGATCTCGTACGGATTCACCGGACCTTGCCTCCGGGCCTGCGGCCTGGAACACGACATCCGCAAGAGCCAGCCGTACTACGGGTACGACCAGTACGATTTCGAGGTGATCTCCGGTCACCAGGGCGACACCTATGACCGCATCATGGTGCGCTTCGAGGAGATCAAGCAGAGCGCCCGCATCGTGGCCCAGGCGATCGACCGCCTGCCGGACGGGCCCTACCGCTCCGACCATCCGCTCGCGGTCATGCCGCCCAAGTCCGAGACCTACGGAAACATCGAAGGGCTGGTCAAACACTTCAAGCTGGTGATGCACGGAATCTCTCCCCCGGCGGGCGAGGTCTACTCCTGGACCGAGGCTCCCAACGGAGAGCTCGGTTTCTACGTGGTGAGCGACGGAGGCATGAAACCGTACAAGTGCAAGGTGCGCCCGCCCTGCTTCTACATCTACTCCGCGTTTCCGGAGATGGTGGAGGGGGAGCTGATCGCGGATGCGATCGCGGCGCTCGGAAGCCTGAACGTCGTCGCAGGAGAGCTCGACCGGTAACGGGGTCGGAGGAAGAAGCGCAATGCAGCCGTTCGTGAAGCCGGCGGAAAACATCATGGCCCGGACTGCCTGCCGGGTCGAAAGCATGGGGCATCCGGTCGAGCTCTCGGCCGAGAATCGGCGCGCCTTCGAGCATCTGCTCACCCGCTATCCAACCAAGCAGGCGGCGGTGCTGCCCACGCTTTGGCTCTGCCAGGAGCAGTTCGGCTGGATATCCACCGAGGTGATCGAATACGTCTCCGGCCTCCTGGAACTGCCCGAGTCGCACGTCTACGGCGTGGTCAGCTTCTACACCATGTTCTATCGCAAGCCGATGGGGAAGTATCACGTCCAGCTCTGCACCAACGTGAGCTGCATGCTCCTGGGGGGAGGAACCATCCTCGAGGCGCTGCGCGAGAAGCTGGGCATCGATCTCGAAGCCACGACCCAGGACGGGCTCTTCTCCCTCTCGGAAGTGGAGTGTCTGGCCGCGTGTGAGATGGCGCCGATGGCCCAGGTCAACGACGAGTTCCACGGCCCGCTCACTCCCGAGAAGGTCAACCTGCTCATCGATTCTTTGAAGAAGCGGAGCTAGCGCGCGCTCATGGAAATCAAGCTCCTCACCCGGAACTTCGACAATCCCGAATCCTGGACGCTTGCCGCCTACGAGAAGGCAGGGGGGTATCGCGCGTTCCGCACCGCGCTCGCGATGGAGCCGGAGGCGGTCACGCAGCTGGTCAAGGATTCCGGTCTGCGCGGGCGGGGAGGCGCGGGCTTCCCGACCGGCTTGAAATGGAGCTTCGTCCCGAAGGACACCTCGAAGCCCAAGTACCTCTGCGTGAACGCGGACGAGAGCGAGCCGGGTACGTTCAAGGATCGCTATCTCCTGGAAAAGGATCCGCACGGGATGATCGAAGGGATCATCATCACCTGCTGGGCGGTGGGCATCCGCCACGCCTACATCTACGTCCGCGGCGAGTTCGGCCTTCCGTATTACCGGCTGCGCGACGCCGTGGCGGAGGCGTACCAGAAGGGATATCTCGGATCGAACATCGACGGAAAAGGGTTCGATCTCGAAGTCACCATCCATCGCGGCGCGGGCGCGTACATCTGCGGCGAGGAGACCGGCCTCATCGAATCGCTGGAAGGGAAGAAGGGGCAGCCGCGCCTCAAGCCTCCCTTTCCCGCGGTCATCGGAGTGTTCGGCTGTCCCACCGTGGTCAACAACGTCGAAACGATCCAGGCGGTGCCGTGGATCGTGGAGCACGGCGCCGCGGCCTACCGCAAGTACGGGACCGAGAAGTCGCCCGGAACCAAGCTGTTCAGCGTGAGCGGTCACGTGGAGCGCCCTGGCGTGTACGAAATCCCGCTCGGGCTTCCGTGCAAGACGCTGGTGCACGATCTCTGCGGAGGGATTCCGGGAGGCAAGCGCCAGAAAGCGAACATCGTGGGAGGCTCCTCCGTTCCGGTCCTGATCGGCGAGGAAGCGGACGCGGTCAACCTCGACTACGAGTCTCTGGTCGCCGCGGGCACGATGCTCGGCTCCGGCGGGATGATCGTGATGGACGAAGACACCTGCATGGTCTGGGTGCTCGCCGTGATCCTGAAGTTCTATGCCCATGAGTCGTGCGGACAGTGCACGCCCTGCCGGGAGGGCACCGGCTGGATCCGGGATCTGGTTTATCGCCTGGAAGCGGGCGGCGGAACCGCGGCCGATCTGGACAAGCTGCTCGGCATCTGCACCAACATGATCGGCACCACCATCTGTGTGCTCTCCGACGCGGCGGCGATGCCGACCGAGAGCTTCATCAAGAAGTTTCGCCGGGAGTTCGAGGCGCACGTGGGGGCGGGGCGGTGCCCGATCCGGGGCGCGAGCTCGCACTTTTTGGCGGCGAAGCACTGAGGCATCGAGAGGCGAGGGGAATGGCCAAGGTCAAGATCAAGGTCAACGACCGCGAGATCGAAGTCGAGGAAGGGCTCAATCTGATCGAAGCGGCCCGCGCCGCGGCGGTCGAGATCCCGCACTTCTGCTATCACCCCGGGCTCGGGGTCGACGGCAACTGCCGGATGTGCCTGATCGAAGTGGACGGCGTGGCCAAGCCGCAGATCGCGTGCAACAGCTTCGCGAAGGAGGGGCTCTCCTTCAAGACGGAGACGCCGCGCGTCAAGGAGATGCAGCGGGCGGTCCTGGAGTTCCTCTTCCTCAATCACCCGCTCGACTGCCCGATCTGCGACCAGTCCGGAGAGTGCTATCTCCAGGACTATTACATGACCAACGGGCAGTACCTGAGCCGGCTCGACACCGCCAAGGTGCACAAGCGCAAGGTCCAGCGAATCGGAGAGCGGATCGTCCTCGACGCCGAGCGATGCGTCCTCTGCACGCGCTGCATCCGCTTCTGCGACGAGATCACCGGCACCGGGGAGCTCTACATCGTCAATCGCGGCAACCGGAGCGAGATCACGACCTATCCGAGCAAGCCGCTCGACAATCCCTATTCGCTCAACACCGTGGACGTCTGCCCGGTGGGAGCGCTGACCAGCGTGCAGTTCCGCTTCCGCAAGCGCGTCTGGCATCTCGAGACCTACAATTCGATCTGCACCGGGTGCGCGCGCGGCTGCAACATCTACCTCGAAGAGGATGACGGCCAGGTCTACCGCTACCGGCCGCGCGAGAACATGCAGGTCAACCGGTACTGGATGTGCGACCACGGCCGCACCACCTACGTCCCGCTCAACGAGAACCGTCTCGATGTGGCGATGGCCAAGGGACAGGAGCTGGGCTATTCAGTGGCGGTGCAGCAGCTGAGCGCGATCTTGAACGAGGCCGCCGGCAAGGGAAGCGAAATCCAGGTGCTCCTCTCTCCGCAGTCCTCGGTGGAGACGCTCTTCGCCGTGAAGCGGTTCGCCTCCGAAATTCTGGAGACCGATCGCATCGGGACGCTCGCGACCCGCCCTCCGTTCGTCGAGGACGAGATCCTGCGCAAGCGCGACGGCAACCCGAACAGCGCGGGCGTGGCGGCGCTCGGCCTCGACAAGGATCCGCGCCCCGGTCTTGCGCGCGGAGGTGCGCTCCTCGTGGTAGTGGAGGACGATCCGCTCGGGTTCCAGCCGGCGCTGAAGGCGGACTTCGATCGATTCGCGCGCGTGCTGTATCTCGGGACGAATGAAAACGCCACCAGCGCGGCAGCCGACCTCGCCATGCCGATCACGCCGCACTCGGAGTGCTTCGGCAGCTTCGTCAATTTCCAGGGGAGAGTGCAGCGCTTCGAGAAAGCGATCGTTCCTCCGGGCGATCCGATCTGGGCTCCGCTCCTCCTGCAGGAGGCTTCGGCGCGGATCGGACGGAAGTTCGGGTGGACCGACATCCAGACGCTCTGGACCGATCTGGCCGCGAGCGAGCCTGCATTCGCGGGCCTCGACTGGGAGACTCTCGGCGATCTGGGCCGTCCTCTGGGCGCAGCCGTTCCGGTCGGGGGAAGCGCGCGATGAATCCCTGGGTCGATCTCGCGATCTCCTTCGGTCGCGCGTTCCTCATCTGGATGATCCCGCTCTCCATGATCCCGCTCATGATCTGGTTCGAGCGCAAGGTCTCCGCGTACATCGCCGACCGGACCGGCCCCAACCGCGCGCACATCGCGGGAGTGCGCATGGCCGGCTTCGTGCACAACTTCGCCGACGTCCTGAAGCTGGTGATGAAGGAAGACATCGTCCCGGCCAACGTCCACAAGTTCTACTTCCTGCTCGCGCCGTTCCTCTCGATGATGATCGCCCTCACCACCATGGCGGTGGTGCCGTTCGCGGACGTGCTGCGGATCGACGAGCACGAGATCCCGATGCAGGCGCTGCGCCTCAACATCGGCGTGCTCTGGGTCTTCGCGATCGCGTCCTTCGGAGTGCTCGGGATCATCTTCGCGGGCTACGGAGCGAACAGTAAGTACTCGATCCTGGGTGGGCTGCGCGCGTCGGCGCAGATGATCTCCTACGAGCTCTCACTGTCTCTTTCGATCCTCGGTCTGATCATGGTGTTCGGTACGCTCGATCTGAACTCGATTGCGCAGCAGCAGGGCGCGCTCCTCTTCGGATTCCTCCCCAAGTGGGGCGTGTTCCTCCAGCCGGTGGGGGCGATTCTCTTCATGACCGCGGTCCTGGCAGAGACCAACCGCAACCCGTTCGACCTGCCCGAGGCGGAGAGCGAGATCGTCGGCTATCACGTGGAGTACTCCAGCCTCAAGTTCGCGCTCTTCTTCATGGCGGAATACGTCAACATCATCGTCGCCTCGGGAGTGACCGCCACCCTCTTCTTCGGCGGCTGGCAGGTGCCGTGGCTGAATACCCAGGCGCTGATCGATCATGCGCAGGTGGTGGTGATCGCGCTGCTGGCGCTGCTGGCGGTGATGTCGATCCTGCTGCTCCTGGCCACGCGGCGCTGGCACGGCACCCTGCAGCGGCTCTACGCCGACATGCGCCGGCACGAGGCGAAAGTCTGGGGAACGCTGCTCCTGGTCCAGTTGGTGGTGTCGCTGGGCGGAATCGCCTGGTTCGCGACTCATTCCATCACCGGCAACGCGGCCAACGTCACCGCCGCCATCATCCAGCTCCTGACGTTCGGGGCCAAGGTCACCTTCTTCGGCTTCGCGTTCGTGTGGGTCCGCTGGACGCTGCCGCGGTTCCGATACGACCAGCTCATGGGATTGGGATGGAAAGTGATGCTCCCGCTGGCTCTGGCGAACCTGTTCGTGACCGCGCTGGTGCTCCTGCTCCTCAAATGAAGAGCGTCGGATCGATTCCGGGGACATGCGGTCCTCCGGGGACGGAGACTTTGCAGATGAAGGGTTCGCGCATCAGGGCCGGTGAAAAGAGAGCCGGGAGGCTATCGTGAAAATCGCCACTCCCAAGCAGTCCTTTTGGGAACGGATCTACCTCACGGAGGTGATTCGCGGCATGGTGGTGACCATCCGCCATCTCGTCCAGAACGTCTTCGCGCAGAGCGAGATGCCGACCTACCAGTTTCCCGAGGAGACGAAGCCGCTGGCCGTGCGCCATCGCAGCCGCCACCGCTTGACGGTGCGCGAGGACGGCTCGCCCAAATGCGTCGCCTGCATGATGTGCGAAACCGCGTGTCCGGCGCGCTGCATCAAGATCGTGGCGGAGGAGTCGGAGCAGCCCTGGATCGAGAAGCGTCCGGAGATCTTCGAGATCGATCTGCTGCGCTGCGTCTTCTGCGGCTACTGCGTGGAAGCGTGCCCCGAGGACGCCATCCGGATGGATACGGGGGAAGTGCTCCTGGTGGGAACGCGCCGCGAGGACTTCATCGTCGGCAAGGAGTTCTTGATGTTCGGCAAGAAGGACGAGTGGAAGAT
>CAMPIC010000063.1 GCA_946886185.1 uncultured bacterium | reverse complement strand
ATCTTCCGGTATGGGGTGACGCTCATGCGGCTCGGCCGGGAGCGCGACGCGCTGGACGCGTTCGAGCGCTGCGTCGAGCTCGATCCCACGATGATCAAGGCTCAGATCAATATCGGCGTGATCCTCGATCAGATGGGAGAGCCGCGGCGCGCCATCCAGGCGTTCGAGAAGGCGCTCGCGGTCGATTCGCGCAGCGTGGAGACCCGCTGCAACCTGGGCGCATCCTACGGCGACCTCGGGATGAAGCGGCAAGCGATCGCGGAGTTCCAGCGCGCCCTCGAGATCGATCCGTCCTGCGTCCTGGCGCACTTCAATCTGGGCGTGGCCTTGATGGAAGAGAACCCGGAGGAGGCGCAAGCGGCGCTCAAGCACGCGCTGGCGATCGATCCGGCGCACTGGGAGGCTGCCTACCATCTGGGCGTGCTGTACTTCAAGACCGGCATGTACGAAGCGGCGGTGCGGCTGCTCCAGCAATGCTTGAAGGCGCATCCCGATTCCATTCGCGCGCTGTATCATCTCGGTCTCGCCTACAACAAGAAGGACCAGCCGGGCCGCGCCATCGAATGCCTCAATCGAGTGTGCGAGCTGGATCCCGAGAACAGCCGCGCGCACTACTATCTGGGAGTCGCGCATGACAAGAAGGGCCAGTACGAGAAGGCCCTCCTCTGTTACCAGGCGGCGGATCGATTGGGGACGCATGGTTGAGGGAGCGCCGGCCGCGCCGGACGTATCCATGCCAGGATCGGTTCCCCTCTCGGCGCGAAGCGCGCTCGAACGTCGCCGCGCCGCGGGAGAGAAGTCGATCGTTCCCTACCTCGTGGCCGGCTACCCCGATTGGAATCGGCTCGACCAAGCGGTCCGCGCCCTCGCGCGACACGCCGACGTCCTGGAGCTCGGGATTCCCTTCTCCGATCCTCTCGCGGACGGCCCCACCATCCAACGAGCATCCCAGGCGGCGCTGGAATCGGGAGTGACGGTCGAGCGAATCCTGCAGGAGATCGAAGCGCGTTCTCCGTCCTGGAACATTCCCATCGTGCTCATGACCTACGTGAATCCGATTCTCGCCTATGGGGTGGAGCGTTTCTGCGCGCGCGCCCGCGCTGCAGGCGTTTCCGGCATGCTGCTCTCCGACCTGCCGCCCGAGGAGCTGCCGGAGCTCTGGGCGACCCTCGCTTCGCACGGCCTGGAACCGGTGGTGCTGGTGGCGCCGACCAGTACTCCCGATCGGATCGAGCGCCTCGCGCAGGCGGCTCGGTCATTCATCTATTGCGTCTCGCGCCTCGGCGTCACGGGGGCGGGCGGACCCTACGCGCGAAATCTACAGGATCAGGTCGAGCGCGTGCGCGAGCACACCGATCTTCCCGTGGTGGTCGGATTCGGAATCCGCTCTCCGGAGGATGCCGCGCATGTGGCGCCTTTCGTCGATGGAGTGGTGATCGGCGCTCGATTGATCGAGCTCCTCTCGGAGCCCGAGGAGTCGGCCGCGCTGGCGTCGTTTCTCGGGACGGTTCGTACGCGCCTCGCCGCAGGATGAGCTCGCTCAGCCGGCGTGCGTGCAGGGATGGTTAGGATGCCGAACGGGTGGTGTGGATGAGCTGGTTCGATGTCGTGGTCCTCGCGATCATCCAGGGACTGACCGAATTTCTCCCCGTTTCGAGCTCCGGTCACTTGGTGCTCGCCTCCGAGATTCTCCGATTCGACGATCCCGGGGTGGTCTTCGAGATCCTCCTCCATATGGGGACGCTCGTCGCCGTGCTGCTCTTCTACCGGGACGATCTCTGGTCGCTTCTCTCCGAAGGTTGGTCGCTCCTGCGCGGGCGGCGTGGTCCGAAGCAGCGTCAAGCCGGCGCGATGATCGCCTGGCTGGTCATCGCGACGATCCCTGCCGGCGTGTGCGGCGTGCTCCTGGGTGATCAGGTGGAGGCGGCCTTCGAGGATCCGCGAGTGGTGTGCGGAGCGCTCGTCTTCACGGGACTGCTCCTTCTCTCCACCTTCCTGCGCGCTCCGGGTCGTGGATCGGTGTCCGGTTGGCGCGCGCTCGGAGTAGGGCTGTGGCAGATCATCGCGCTCTTTCCCGGCGTGTCGCGGAGCGGGTCCACGATCGCCGGAGGGATGCTGCTCGGTCTCCGTCCCGAGGATGCGACCCGCTTCTCGTTCCTCATGTCCATCCCCGTGATTCTGGGAGCCGGGCTGCTCAAGGCGCGCGAACTCGGTTCCGCGATGGAAAACGGACATGCCGCGCAGTACCTGGTGGGGATGCTGATCGCGTTCGTCTTCGGCTACCTCTCGATCGGCGCGTTGCTGCGCCTCGTGAGGAGCCGTCGATTCGGATTCTTCGGGATCTACTGCCTGATCGTGGGAATCGCGGGCTTGATCTATTTCAGTCTTCGATAGATTCGGGGTGCGGTGGCGCGGACCTGGGCAGATCCGCGCCCGTGAGGTCTTTCTAGCGTTTCAACCACCAGAAGATGTCGAAGCTCAGCAACATCCCTACTGCCAGCAACGTGAGAACCATCGGGACCCCCTAAGGACGACGTTCCGTGAGTGAGAGCGGGCGCATAGTACCCGCGTCTCTCCGCGAATGCGTCATCTTTTTGTTTCCCTCGTTCTCTGGATGCACTGCTTCGGTGCCGTCGCCGCGGACGAGCTCCCGGGTTGCCACGCGGGAGGATCGACCTTCCGGCGCCTTTTGCATCTGTTCGTTGTTTCGGGGAAACGCGGCAGGACCTTGAGCGGATTCCGCGAGGGGATGCATCGCGAGAGCACCATCGCCGTCGACGGTGCGGCGCTCAAAGCACTTTGAGCGCGAACAGGGTGGTGTCGTCCCTCTCTCCGACGGGATCGATCCGGTCCACCTCTTCGAAGATGCGACCCACGAGGTCGTGCGCGGAGAGATGCCGGTGGCGAGCCACGAATGACTGCAGCGCGAGCTCTCCGAAGGTTCCATCGGGACCGCCCCGCTCGATCACGCCATCGGTGAAAAGGAGCAGCAGATCTCCCGGAGCGAGCGTCACCTCTCCCGGGTCATAGGCGATCGGCTCACGGATTCCGAGCAGGAGTCCGCCGTGCTCGAGCCGTTCGATCGACCCGTGCGCGCGCACCAGGATCGGATAGAGATGGCCGCCGTTCGCGTAGCGCAGGCATCTCCGGCCCGGATCCAGCTCCGCGCAGAAGAGCGAGACGAATCGCTCCGGGCGCTGGATCGCGCACAGCCTCGTGTTCAACGTTCCCAGGACGTGATTCGGGCTCCGTCCGGCGTGCGCTTCGGCGCGCAGCGTCGCCTGCACGCTCGCCATGAGGAGCGCGGCGGGCACGCCGTGGCCCGCGACGTCCCCGATCGCGAAGAGGAGCCGGGCGCCGCCGCCGTTCGAGATCAGCTGGCAGTCGTAGTAGTCGCCTCCGACGTGATGGCAGGGACGATTGATGGCCGCGAGCTCCAGATTGGCCAGCCGGGGAAGATCGCGGGGGAACAACGAGCGCTGCAGCACCCGGGCCATCTCCAGCTCTCGCTGGAGCACCTCGTGGTCGCGGCTCTCCTCCAGATAGCGCGCGTTCTCCAGCGCGAGACACGCCTGGAGCTGAAAGGCCTCGAGCGTCTCCAGGTCGGGAGCGGAGTACGGTTCCTGGAAGGCGCGCTCCCCGAGCACGAGCACCGCGAGTCGAGAGTCGGGAGCGGTGGGGTCGCGCTCGTCCCCGTCATCCTCGGTGCGCGCGTCTTGTGTCACGAACGGAACGAGCAGGCGCGCCCCGAGCACCCGCAGCGCCGCGAGATCGCACGCGGGCAGATAGCCGTACGGAAGCTCCGACTCCAGATCCTCACGGAGGAGCGGCTCCTTCCGATGGAAGACCGACTCCAGCAGATGCCGCCCGAGCGTGGAGGCTTCGCTCCGCTCTTCCTCGCTCAGCCCGAGGGAGCGCGACAGCTCGAATCGCTCTGCATCCGTGCAAGGACGATAGATCCCTGCCCGCTGCACTCCGAGCGCGCGCTTCATGGCCTGCAACATCACCTCCTCGACCGCGCCGGTGCCGCGCGCCTCTTTGAACAGCATCACCGCTTCGTGGAGAGGGCGGCGTTTCGCGTACCGGTCGGGATAGATCCACCGATCGAGCCGGTTCTGCAGGCGCGTCCGGATCGGACTCAGCACCACCACGACGAAGAGGAAGGCGAGGACGGTGCCGATTTCATCGTCCAACCCGGTCACCCCCTGCAACGCCACACGCAGCAGGAAGAAGGCCACGAAATAGAGCAGCACGAAGATGCTGGTCATGGCGGCGTAGACCAGAGCGCGCGACGCCATCCGCTCGATGTCGAAGATTCCGTGGCGTGTGATCGCGAATCCGATCGAAGCGGGAAGGAAGACGATCGCCATGGTGGCGAGGCGGTCCCCCGGAATCGGCTGATCGGGCGCGCTCGATCGGACCGCGAGCACGGTGAGAAGCGGGACGAGCGAGACCGCCACTCCCAGTGCCGTGACCCGGAGCTTCTGCCGCACCGTGGGAAGCGGGTCGCGCCGATAGGCGTGCGCGAAGAGCGCGAGCGCGCAGACGATCGCGATCACCCAGTACAGCCCCGCGATGGTGTTGCTCGCGCGCTCCGCCAGATAGAGCGGGATTCCCAGGCGGTCCGCCCCCCACTGCCCATTGATGAGCGGAAAGAGGAGCAAACCGGGCAGGTAGATGACGAGCTGCATCCACGGCCTGCGCACGAGCGCAGCCCGCTCGTACGGAAACAGCAGGAAGAGATGGAGGACCACTCCGGGCAGCATCGCCGAGAGCAGCGCGACCATCAGCGTCTCGGCCGTGTACGCCCAGTCGGTCGCGGGATAGTGCGGGCGGAACAATAGAATGGAGAGCGCGGTGCAGAGCGCGAAGAACACCGAGGTGAGGCGAGTGGGCCGGCGCGAGCAGACCAGCGCGCCGATCGTGAGCATGATCATCGCGGTCAGCGCGTGGGCATATCCCCAGGCGCGCTCCACCGGAGGCAGGAGATCCGGAACGATTTCCGTGTGAAACGGAGCTCCGTCGCGTTCGACCACGAGCGGAGTGCCCCGACCCACGGAGGTTCGGCGAAGGAATCCCGATGGGTCGGGTAGCGAGGCGACGGGCCGCCCCGCGATGGCGACGATCCGATCCCCATTGCGGAGTCCTGCGCGCTCCGCAGGTCCTCCCGCGCTGACCAAGACGACCTCGGTGCCGATCTCGCTCATTCCGAGAAGCGGTCGCTCCGAAAGCTTGGTCGCCTCGATCCCCACCCCCGCGACGGTCGCGATCGCGAAGCCGACCATGCCCCACCGAACGATCCGAGCCGTTCCGGCGTTCATGGGGGAGGTCCTCTCGGGTTGGAGCCGAAGCTCTCGCCCGCAACTTAGGCACCGGGCGCCCGCGGTGTCAATCGGCGCCGCCGCGGTGGGGAATTCTCTGCCGGCGCTGGTCATGTTCTTCCCAGTCGCGAGTGTGGGGAAGGCGCGGAGTTGCCCGCGGGATCCCCGTGGACCCACCATCCGCGGCTGGAGCGCGCGCTCGGCAACCTTCATCCCCGCCTACTCTTAGCGAATCACCCCGAGGGTCTGCTCCGCGACTCCCGAGCGCATCGATCGCTTGGCACGCTTAGTGTGTTGCGCCTTCGGAACCAGGGAGGATCAATGCTTCGAGGGATGTGGATCTCCGCCTCGGCGCTCAGTCCGGCGCAACGGGCGCAGGAAATCCTGGCGAACAACCTGGCCAACGTCGGGACGCCTGGATTTCGGCAGGTGCGATTCGCCTTTCAGCAGGAGGCCAACGCGCTCGGCCTTCCGCTGCTCCCCGGCGGCGCGGCCCCTTCCAGCGAGGCACCCGGGCTCGTGACGCAGCTCGATCTCGCGGAAGCGTCTCTGGAGACGACCGGCAATCCGCTCGATCTGTCTCTCTCCGGGAGCGGTTTCTTCGCCGTGCAAGGTCCGGAAGGTCCTCTGTATACCCGCGATGCATCCCTCGTGCGCGGGCTCGACGGAACGCTTTTACATCGGAGCGGTCATCCGATTCTCACCGAGGGCGGGCCGGTCATCGTGCCCGAAACCGGAACCGTGGAAGTGTCCGCCGACGGAAACGTGAAAGTGGACGGATCCACGGTGGGGAGGCTCCAGGTAGTCGAGCTTCCCGATCCGACGCTCCTCCGCCTGGCGGGGCGCAATCTGATTCAGACCGACGCCGAGGTGCTGCCGGTGGAATCGCCCGTGGTGGTGCAAGGGGCGGTCGAAGGAGCGAACTCCGATCCGGTCGCGACCATGATCGAGATGCTCGCGATCCTGCGCAGCTACCAGGCGAACCAATCGGCGATCTCGACGCAGGATGCGAGCCTCGGCCAGCTCATTCGCTGGGCTTCCAGCTGATGAGGGGAACGGCGCGTGATCCGGGCGCAGTCGCTCTCGGTACTCGGGCGCAAGAAGGAGAACGGTAGATGCTACGAGCGATGCGAAGCGCCGCCTCGGGAATGAAGGCGCAGCAGCTCTATCTCGACACCATCGCCAACAATCTGGCGAACGTGAACACGACGGCGTTCAAGCGCAGCCGCCTCGGCTTCGAAGACCTTCTGTATCAAACGCTCTCTCCCGCGACCGGCGGGGACGGGGAGGGAGGCCGCCCGGTTGGTCTGCAGATCGGACACGGGAGCCGCCCCGTCGACAACGAGAAGATCTATTCGCAGGGGGACAGCGAGGTCACCGGAAATCCTCTCGACCTGCTCATCGAGGGGAACGGCTTTTTCCAGGTGACGCGACCGGACGGCACGACCGCGTTCACACGCGATGGATCGTTCCGGATCGACTCGGAAGGGCGGATCGTCACGCCGCAGGGATTCGTGCTCCAGCCCGAGCTCGCCGTTCCGGAAGATACCGTCTCGATGGCGATCACCACGGACGGCCGCGTCATCATCGAGCAGGCCGGAGTCGCCGGATCGAGCGAAATTGGACAAATCCTCGTGGCGCGTTTTACGAATCCGGCCGGACTGACGGCGGAGGGGCGCAACCTGGTTCGCGAGACCGCATCCAGTGGAGAGGCGCAGATCGGAACTCCCGGCGCACTCGGGTTCGGCGCGATTACGCAGGGAGCGCTCGAACGCTCCAACGTGGAAGTAGTGGAAGAGATGATCCACATGATCGTGGCGCAGCGCGCCTTCGAGGTGAATTCCAAGGCGATCCAATCGGCGGACGAGATGATGCGGACCGCGTCGTCCATCCGAAGCGCGTGAGGTCGCCTGCAACAGGGATCGCGGGTGGCGGCGGAAGGATCCGCCGCGGAGTGCGCATGGACGCGTGGGATCAGGTGAGAGAGCGGCGGGCGTCAGGGATGACGCCGTGTGGAGGACGGAGCTTGCCCGGAACACGGGGGGAACAGGTTTCTTCTGAAGCGCAGGAACGGACTCCTTCGTCGCTCTCTCTCTGTCCTCAAACTCGCGATCGCTCGCTGTCGCACCTCGATGCGGATGTCACCCGGCGTTCATGCTGCAATGACCCATCGTGTGTCCGACGCCATGCTCGAACGACACTGATGGCATCCGTTGCTCGGCGTCCTCGCTGCAATCGATCTCGTCCCCACCTCGACTCGGAGGCCGGTCCGCTCCCACGCCGCACTGGCTCGTGGCGAATCCATGCGCGGATGGGCCTCATGGCGGGCATCGTGATGCTTGCCGCAGCCTGGCCATTCGTTCCGGCGGTCTCCTCTGCGTCTGCCGCGGACGCGCCGTCCCCCGTGCTGGGTGGGATGAACGCGCTCGCCGAGTTCGAAACCGTGCTCGCGACCCGATATGCCCTCAGCGATCTCAAGGTGGACTGGACGTTGGGAGCATCGCTCGCGCGCGAGCTCGCCGGACTGGAAGGCGCGCAGGCGGAGTCGACGACACCGCTTCCCGCCGAGTGCCCCGATCGCGTCGTGGTGCGCTTGCAGGGATCTCGCGAAGGACGCCCCGTCGATCTCATGATTCCGGGCCACCTGCTCGTTTCTGGCTATGCCAACCGCGCATTGCGCACTCTCGCCGCAGGGTCGCTGCTCGAGCCGGGGGATCTCGAAAGCGTGCAGAGCTGGGCGCCCCCTTCCGCGATTTGCGGCGAGGCTACGCTCGGACGGTTTCTTTTCAAGGCGGTCGCGGCCGGTCAGTGGATCCCGTGCGCGTCGCTCCGCGAGCCCCCTTCGGTTCGCCGCAATCAGGAACTGGTGGTGCTCTATCGCGCTCCCGGCCTCGAGCTGCGGGGTCGCGGAATCGCGCGCAAAGACGGCTGGCCAGGCGAGGAGATCGCCGTGCGCGTCGCCGGCGCGGATCGGGATTGTCGAGCCGAAGTGCTGGGCCCGGGAACGGTCCAGGTGGGCCTTCAGGGAGAGGTGGTGACGCGATGAAGGGATGGCTGCGAAGGCGGCGGACGGACCACGTCGAACACGCGCGAACGGGGGAGCGAGAGACTCTCTTTCCCACGGACGGCAACACGGCGAGGGTTCCGGAAGAGGCCGACGAGACGGTGCGCAATCTGGAGCGCCGCGCGGTCGCTCTGCGGCTCGTCCTGGGAGGAGCGCGTCCGGCTGAGACGGTCCACTCCGAGGTGATGACGGTCGAGCTCGACGGTCTGGTCGAGCTGGAACCTCACGGTCCCCGGCTCACGCGAGTCGGCTTTCTCCGGGCGTTCATCCAGGGAGTCCTGCTTCTCTGCGGGACGTTCGGCTTCGCCTCGGCCCAAGATGGATCACTCTGGAACGAGCGTGAAGGATTCCGCTACACCAACCGCAAGGCGATGCAGATCGGCGATCTCATCACGGTGGTCGTGCTGGAAAGCTCGAGCGGGAGCAATCGATCCAGCCTCTCGACCTCCAAAGAGCACAAGGTCGACGTCGGGGGAGGACCGGGCGCCGGGCCGCTCGACTTCATTCCGCTCTTCGGCGTCGATGCCGAGGCGAAGAACGAGCAGAAAGGGAGCGGGCAGGTGTCGGTGGCCGGCCAGCTCACCACCACGATCACGGTGCAGGTGCACGACATCCGGCCCAACGGCTATCTCGTCGTGGAAGGCTCGCGTCTGATCGACCTCAACGGCGAGCAGGAGCAGGTCACTTTGTACGGGGTCGCCCGCCCCGAGGACATCCGCTCCGACAACACGGTGCTTTCGACCAAGATCGCGGAGATGCGCATCCAGTACGCCGGCAAGGGCGCCGGCAAGAGCGCTTCCCGCCCCGGAATCTTCGGCCGCATCCTCGGTTGGATCTTTTGATGCGTGGCGTTTCCCGCATGTTCGCAACCACGATGCTCGAGACACGGATGCTCACGATCCGCATGTTCGCGGCCACGATGATGGTCACGATCCTGTTGCTCGCGATGCTGCCAGTGCATGTGGACGCGGCGCGGATTCGCGACATCGGCCAGTTCCGTGGAATGCGCGAGAACCAGCTCGTCGGCTACGGACTGATCATGGGCCTCGACGGCACGGGAGATCGCAAAGGTACCGGCTTCACCCTGCGCTCCATGAGCAACCTCCTCGAGAGCGTCGGGCTCACCGTTTCGCCCGAGGAGATGAACATCAAGAACGTCGCCGCGGTCATGGTGACGGCGAGCTTGCCTCCGTTCGCGCGGCCTGGTGGACGGATCGACGTCACGATCGCATCGATCGGAGACGCCACTTCCCTGCGCGGCGGAATCTTGATCCAGACTCCGCTCGAGGGAGCGGACGGCCAGGTGTATGCAGTCGCTCAGGGACCGGTCAGCGTGGGTGGATTCTCTGCCGACTCGCCGGGCGGCACGTCGGTCGCGCAGAACCAGGTCACCGTGGGACGAATTCCCTCGGGAGCGATCATCGAGCGCGCGGTGCGCCCGCAATCCGACGCGTCCGATCTGGAGCTGCTCCTGGTGCGGCCGGACGT
>CAMPIC010000062.1 GCA_946886185.1 uncultured bacterium | reverse complement strand
GCGCATCCCTACCGCGCGGGCCGAGGCCTTGCAGGTCGCGCTCACCGGGAGCGCGGACTCGTTCGACGTGGGCTATCTCCCGGAGCTCGATCGGCACTTCCTGGTCGGGCTCGGCGTCGGAGTGCCCGCGAAGGCGGTCGAGAATGCGGATCGCAAGGCGAAAGATCGCTTCGGATTCGCCGCCTACCTCTTCGCGTTCATCGAAGGTCTGGTGGAAGGGCGCTCCGCGGTCATCGATCTGGAGATCGACGGCGAGCCGATGGTGGCCGCCGGGCAGTCCGGGATCGTCGCGAACATGGGACGATTGGAGCTGCTGGGCCGCACCGTGGGGTCGAGCATCTCTCCGCATGACCGCGAGCTCGATCTCTTCGTGATCGATCACACCGATGCGCGCACCGTGCTCGAGGGTGTCGCGCAGCTCTTCGGGGCAGGATCGAAGGGAGACGCGCCCGGCTTCAGCCATTGGAGGGGGCGGTCGATCAAGATCAGCGCGAATCCGGTGCTCTCCGTCCAGGTCGACGGCGAGTGGATCGGGCGAACTCCGGTGGTGGTCGAGCTGGCCCGGCACTCGATCTCGTTGGTGGTCGGTCCCGACTACACCCGGAACGGGGTATCCGACGCGGCGGATTCCAGGGAGCCGGCCGGCTCGCGATAGAACGCGTACGGATTCCAGGGATCTTCCGAGACGCTTTCGAGCTCGAGCGAACTCCCCACGCCCATCTCCGCGGCGAGATCGAGGAGCAGCTGCGCGGCGACCGCATCTTCCAGAGCGAAGCCGGTGGAATCGAACACGGTCGGGCCTTCGTGGGCGAAGCGATACCGATCGGGATCTTTGACCAGAGCCGCCAGGCTCGGACCGATCTGCTGCCGCGTGAGCTGCTGGCACTCCCCTTCCCGAATCGCCTGTTCCGGAAAATCGGGACAGACGATGCCCCGTTCCAGCAGCGCGAGCGGCAGCTCGATCTTTCCCGGAAAGTCGGATCCGATCGCGTTCACATGGAGGTGCCCCTTGTGGGGGCCGTCTTCAAATACCGGACCGTCTCCCGGCTCGACGCTCGTCTGCGTACACAGAACGTCGACCTTGGGCAGCAATTCGTCGGGAGTCGAGAGGTGGATCGAAACTCCGGGAGGAAGCAGAGGCGAGACCCGCTCGAGGAAACTGCGCGATCGATCCAAAACGAGATCGTAGACGTAGACCGTCTCCAGCGACTGGAGCACCCGGACCATTCCATGGAGCTGCGTAACCGCTTGCGCGCCCGCTCCGATCAACCCGAGCGCGCGCGATCGTGGAGAGGCCAGAATCCGAGAGGCCACCGCGGAGGCGGCGCCCGTTCGCAACGCGGTCAAAAAGGTTCCGTCGACCAATCCGGTCAGATGGCCGGTGACCGGATCGAACACCGCTACGGTCGAAAGGATCGTGGGAATGCCGCGAACGGCCGGATTCCTCGGATGGTATCCGACGATCTTGATGGTGGCGCGTCCCGGCTCCAGCACCGGCATCCACTCGATCAGACCGAGGGCGGGGCTGGAATAGGCAAACCCGTCGCGGATCTTCACATCGATCTGATTCGCGTCATAGCTCTGCAAGCATTGCCCCAGCCGGTCGATCATCGCATCCATGAGCGGATCGAGACCGAACCGCTGCGCGATCAGTCGGACATCGTTCGACGCGAGGAGTGTCGTGAGCATGGGGATTCGTGCACCTGCCGAGGATGAGGATCGTGTCGGCACGATCCGGGCCGTTCATTTCGTGCTAAGATAGTTTGTCAGAAACGATCCGTCGTGGCAATCGACGACTCGCGGACGCCGGCTCCTCAGCCGGCGCGCCTGTTCCTGATCGCAGGCCTCCGGACGCGCGGGATGGTTTTCGGGGAGCAATGAGCGGATGGACTTCTCGTGGAACACCGATCAGCTCGCGTTGCGCGCGGCCGTGATCGAGTTCGCGCAGCAGGCGCTGGAAGACGATGTCCTGGAGAGGGAACCGCGAGGAGAGTTCTCCCGTGAAAATTGGCGCAAGTGCGCCGATTTCGGGATCCAGAGCATGGCCATCCCCGGTCCGTACAACTCCTCCGGCATCACCACCGACTTTCTCTCCGCCGTCCTCGCCATGGAAGCGATGGGCTATGGCTGCCGCGACACCGGACTGACCTTCGCGCTCAACACCCAGATGTGGACGGTCGCGCATCCGGTCCTCGAATTCGGGACGGAAGAGCAGAAGAACCGGTTCCTCCCGGCGATCTGCCGCGGCGATCGGATCGGCGCCCACGCGCTCACCGAGCCGGAGTCGGGATCCGACGCATTCAGTCTCCGGACGACCGCGCGAAAGACCGAAGGCGGGTACATCCTCAATGGGAAGAAGAAGTTCATCACCCTCGGTCCGATCGCGGACTTCGTGCTCCTCTTCGCCACCCTGGATCCCGCGCTCGGCAATTGGGGGATCACCGGCTTCCTCGTCGATGCCAAGAGTCCCGGGCTCGAGCGAGGAGAGATGCGCAGCAAGATGGGACTTCGGACCGTTCCGATGGGAGATCTGACCCTCACCGACTGCTTCGTCCCGGAGGCCGACCGTCTCGGCCCGGAAGGTGCGGGCGCCAGCATCTCGAACAATTCTCTCGAGCTGGAGCGATGCTCGATCCTCGCGAGCCAGCTCGGCGCGATGCAGAGACAGCTCGAAGAGGCGATCCAGTACGCGCGCGAACGGCATCAGTTCAAGCGGCCGATCGGGAAGTTCCAGTCGGTTTCGAACCGGATCGTCGACATGAAGCTACGGTTGGAAACGTCCCGCCTCCTGCTCTACCACGTCGCGTGGCTCGAGCAGTCGGGGCGCCCTGCCATGCTGGAGGCGGCGCTGCTCAAGCTCTGTCTGAGCGAGAGTTTTCTCTCCTCCAGCCTGGACGCGATCCGCACCTTCGGTGGAAATGGGTATCTCCCCGAGTATCACGTGGAACGGGATCTGCGCGATGCCGTCGGGGGAGTGCTCTACGCGGGCACGACCGACATCCAGCGCATGGTGGTCGCTCGTCTTCTCGGTTTGTGATCGGAAGGAATCGGCGGCGGCAGGACGGACATGCTCTATCTCCTACATCAGGCGGTCACGAAAGCCGCGGAACGGTCACCCGAATCGGACGCGATCCGGTGCCGGGACGCGTCTCTGAGCTACGCGAATCTGGAGCGGAAGTCCAATCAGCTCGCGCGTGTGCTGCGGGACCGGGGAGTCGTCCGCGGCGATCGCATCGGCATCTATGCGGCGAAGTGCGTCGAGCTCGCGACCGCGATCTATGGGATCCAGAAGGCGGGCGCCGCGTACGTCCCGCTCGATGTGACCGCGCCTCCCGCGCGGCTGCGCAAAATCATCCAGGACTGTGAGCTCCGCATCCTCGTCACGCACCCGCCGAAACGGCGATCGCTCGCCGGCCTGCTGAGCGGTTCCCTGCCGGTCGACTGCTGCATCGGGATCGATCCGGGAGAGGATCTCGCGCGGGACTGCGTCTCCTGGGACACGGTCGCGCAAGCCTCCACGGAAGCGCCCCCCGTGAACGCGACGGAGCAGGATCTCGCCTACGTCCTCTACACCTCCGGATCCACGGGCGAGCCGAAGGGGATCATGCACACGCACCGCAGCGCCCTCGCGTTCGCGGAAGTTGCCGTGAAAACGTACGGATTCGATCGAGAGGATCGCATCAGCAATCATGCGCCGCTCCATTTCGATCTCTCGACGCTCGACTTTTTCTCGACCGCCGTGTGCGGAGGGACCACGATCGTCATCCCCGAGGAGTATACGATCGTGCCCGCGAGCCTTTCGCAGCTCATGGAGAAGGAGCGACTCACCGTCCTCTACTGCGTCCCGCTTGCGCTCATCCAGCTGCTCCTGCACGGCGCGCTGGAACACCGGGACCTGAGCCGGCTGCGGTGGATTCTTTTCGGAGGAGAGCCGTTTCCGGTCAAGCATCTGCGGGCGCTCATGGAACGGTTGCCGCACGTGCGTTTTTCCAACGTCTATGGTCCGACCGAGGTGAACGGATGCACCTACCATCCGGTGCCGCCGATTCCGGAGGACTCCGATGAGCCGATTCCGATCGGGGGACTGTTCGAGAACGCCGATGCGTTGGTGGTGGACGAGCAGGACCGCATGCTTCCTCCCGGGATGCCGGGGGAGCTGCTGATTCGGAGCGCCACCCGCATGGCCGGATACTGGAGACGTCCGGATCTCACCGAAGCGGCCACGTTTCAGCGCACCGCGCCCGGAGGGAACGAAGAGCTCTTTCATCGCACCGGCGATCTGGTCGAGCTGCAACCGGACGGCACGTTCAAGTTCCTGGGAAGGAAGGATCGTCAGATCAAGACGCGCGGGCATCGCGTCGAGCTCGACGAGATCGAGGCGGCTCTCCTGACCCACGGCGCGATCGAGGAGTCGGCGGCGTTCGCGGTGCCCGATGGTCAGGGAAGCCAGCGCATCGAAGCCGCGGTTCTTCTGACCGATGGCGCGAGCGTGCGACCGGCCGACGTGGAGAAGCATCTGCGGTCGCTGCTCCCTCCGTACGCGATCCCGGTCCGACTTCAAGTGTTGTCCTCGTTCCCCAGGACCGCGACCGGAAAGATTGACCGACTGGCTCTGCGGGAACGAGCCACGGCCGAACCGAGCTCGATGAACGGGGCGTCATGAACGAGACGATCAAGAAATTCCTCCGCGACGAGATCCTGAGCGGGGAAGTGGACGGAGAGCTTACCGAAGATTCCGATCTGCTCCTGAGCGGCATGATCGACTCCATCGGGTTGATCCGGTTGATCGCGTTCCTCGAGGAGCAATACGGCGTCCAGGTGCCCCCCGAAGAGGTCACCATCGATCGATTTCGCTCGATCTCCGCCATGGTGCGCTATCTCACGGAGCTCCGCGGCAATGACTGAGCAATTGCCGGCCCTGCGCCCGAGCTCCTCGGAACAGCTGGAGGAGATCGCCGGACGCACCAACCTGAGCCGCGCGCAGTTCTTGATCTGGATGGGCCAGCGTCTCTTCCCCGACTCTCCGCTGTACAACATGGTGCTTCGGTTCACGATCGAGGGCGCTCTCGACGAAGAGGCGTTCCGCCGCGCCTTCACCACGCTGGTGGCCGGCTCCGACGCGATGCGCACCGTCGTCGAGGCAGCGGGAGGGATGCCGCACCGGAGGGTGGTGGCGTCATCGCCGATCGATATGGAGTTGGTCGACTTCTCGGGAGACACCGATCCGGAGCGCTCGCTCTCGGCCTGGATCGAGGCGCGCGCGTTGCGGCGGTTGGATCCCGCAGTAGCCCTCTTCGACTCCGCCCTCGCGCGTCTGGGTCCAGAGCGGTGGGTCTGGTTTCTGAATCAGCACCATCTGATCACCGACGGATGGTCGACCGCGCTGACCTACCGGCGGATGCAGGAGCTGTATTCACTGGCGCTGGCAGGAAAGCTCTCCGAGGCGCCTCGCAGCCCCGACTTCAACGACTACGTCGTCTATGAACGCGCGCAGCGCAATTCAGGCTCGTACAAGCGCGCGCAAGAGTATTGGCGGGACCAGACCGCGAGCGCCCCCCCTCCTCTCGAACTGTATGGGAGACCCGCTCCGAGCGGAACCAGGACGCGCACCGATCGGGTGACCGTCGAGCTGGGAGCGCAGCGCAGCGCGGCCCTCCGGGCGCTGGCCGAAGGTCCGCTCCGCACGCTCTCGACCGATCTTTCGCTCTTCAACATCTTCGCGAGCGTGCTCTTCGCGTTCCTCGCGCGCGTCAGCGGCCGCCGTGACCTCGCGATCCTGGCTCCCTCGCACAACCGCCCCACGCAGACGTTCAAGGAGACGATCGGGCTGTTCATCGAGATTCTCCCCGTGCAGGTCACGCTCGCGGAAGGAGCGACCCTGGAGGATCTCCACCGGGAAGTGGCGCGAGTCACCAAGTCGTTCCTCCTCAACTCGCTGCCGGGAACGAGCAGCGCGACCCACAACCGCTCCTATTCGGTGCTCCTCAACTTCATCAACTCTACCTTTCCCGGCTTTGCCGGGCTCCCGATGCGATCCGAATGGGTCCATCCCGGTCATGGCGACAGCCGGCACGCGCTGCGGCTGCAGGTGCACGACTTCGATGGAAGCGGGAGCTATCGCCTCCATTTCGATCTCAGCCGCGAACTGTTTCCGGATGCGGCGCACCGGTACCTGCCCGACCAGTTCGTGCGCGTGCTCGATGCGTTCCTGGAGGATCGATCCCGCGAGGTCGACTCGCTCGATCTACGCTCCGAGGAAGAGCGCGTCGAGAATCTCCAGCGATTCCACGACAGCACCGCCTTCCCGACTTCGTCCGGCACCATTCTGGAGCCGATCGCGCGGCGAGCGAGCGCGACGCCCGAGGCGCCCGCGCTGCTCTTCGGGGGCGAAGCGACGAGCTATCGAGAGCTGCTCGAGCAATCGGCACGGTTGGCGTCGCGGCTTCTGGCGCGGGGGGCGGGACGTGGAGAGATCGTCGGCGTCTACCTGAGACGTTCGCCGGAGCTGGTAGTTGCGCTGCTCGCGGTGCTCGAATCGGGCGCCGCATATGTCCCACTCGACCCGGAGATGCCGGCGCAGCGACTCTCGCTGCTCCTCGAGGACAGCGGTGCGAAGCTGCTGATTACCACGGAGGATCTGGTCCCTACGGCGCTCCCGCCGCGCGTCTCGGCGGTGCTCATGAGCCGCACCGGCATCGAGCACCCGGAGACGACTTCGAGCGACGGGACAGCATCGTCAGGCCCGGATATCCCCGTCACGAGCGCGCGGCCCGCACCTCGAGGCACTGGGACGGCTTTGTCGGTTGACGCGACCGTGTCGTCCGTCGACAGGACCGTGTCGTCCGTCGACAGGACCGTGTCGTCCGTCGACGGGACCGTGTCGTCCGTCGACGGGACCGTGTCGTCGATCGTGGGTCGTTCGGCCGCGGCGCCCGGGGGTCCGACGGCGGAGGATCTGGCTTACGTCATCTACACGTCCGGTTCGACCGGCACGCCCAAGGGAGTTGCGGTCCGCCACGCTGCGCTGTTGAACTACTGCGCCTGGGCCGCCGCGACCTACTGCCGTGGAGAATCGCTCGCGTTTCCGTTCTATTCGTCGGTGGCGTTCGATCTCACGATCACCTCCATCTTCGTGCCGCTGCTCGCCGGCGGACATATCGTGATCTACGGCCAGGAATCGGGACCTGATCTGGCGATCCTCCGCGTGTTCGAAGAAAATGCCGTCGATGTCGTGAAGCTCACTCCTTCCCATCTCGCCCTGATCGCGCAGCGCGACTTGCGGAGCTCGCGCGTGCGCGCTCTCATCGTGGGAGGCGAGAACTTCCCCACGCGCCTGGCCAAATCGATCGACGCCGTGTTCGGCGGAAAGGCGACCATCTACAACGAATACGGGCCGACGGAAGCGACCGTCGCCTGCATGATCCACGAGATGCAGGCAGAAGACGGTGCGCTCGAATCAGTTCCCATCGGGCGCCCCGCCGCCAACGCGCGCATCTACCTCCTCGACGGCCGCTCCCGGCCGGTGCCGCTCGGAGTCCCGGGAGAGATCTGTATCGGCGGACCCGGTCTGGCCGAATATTTCCGGAATCCGGAGCTGACGGCCGCGCGCTTCGTTGCCGACCCGTTCCATCCCGGGGCGCGCATCTATCGCACCGGGGATCTTGCCCGTTGGCGCGCGCCGGGCGAGATCGAGTTCCTGGGCCGGTCCGACGACCAGGTCAAAGTCCGGGGGGTGCGCATCGAGCTCGGCGAGATCGAGGCCGCTCTGCGCGCTCATCCCGCGATCCGAGAGGCGGCGGCGCAAGCGCTGCAGATCGAGGTGGACCGCTCCCCCGCTTCCTCGGTGCGCTACTGCATCCGGTGCGGACTCGCCTCCAATCACCCGGAGGCAGCCCTGGACGAACACGAGATCTGCCGCGTGTGCCACTCCTACGATTCCTACCGGGATCGCGCGCGCGACTATTTTCGACAAATGGACGATCTGCGCGCGCTCTTCCCGCGTCTCCGCGAAAGCACCGGCCGGGCGCTGGCGGATCGATCGACGGACCGTGAGCAATCGGCCGCACGTGCGATCCGGCCAGACCGGGAACAATCCGCGACGAGCTCCCACCCGGACTCCTCCGGTGCCTCGCCGGAATTCGACTGCGTGATGCTCTTGAGCGGAGGCAAGGACAGCACCTACGCGCTCTACCGCCTCGTCGAGCTGGGGCTGCGCGTGCTCGCCTTCAGCCTCGATAACGGTTACATCTCCGAAGGGGCCAAAGCGAACATCCGCCGTGCGACCGGCCATCTCGGAGTCGAGCTCGTCTTCGGCCAGACCCCTGCGATGAACCGGATCTTCGCATCCAGTCTGGGCGAGTTCAGCAACGTCTGTCAGGGCTGCTTCAAGACCATCTATACGCTGGGAATCGAATTGGCCCGCGCGCGCGGCATCCCGGTTGTCGTGACGGGGCTGTCGCGCGGTCAGATCTTCGAGACGCGCATCGCGGAGTTCTTCCGCAACGGGATCTTCGATCCGGAGGAGATCGACCGCGGAATCCTGGAGGCACGCAAGGCGTACCACCGGCGCAAGGACGCCGTTGCTCAGCTGCTCGACGTCGGCGCTTTCCAGGAGGATGCGATCTTCGACCAGATCCGCGTCGTCGACTTCTACCGCTATTGCGATGTTCGCCTGGAAGAGATGCTGGCCTTCCTGGCCGATCGCGCTCCCTGGATCCGGCCGGCGGACACAGGGCGTTCCACCAATTGCCTGATCAATGAGACCGGGATCTTCGTCCACAAGCGGCAGCGCGGATACCACAACTACGCGCTTCCCTACAGCTGGGACGTCCGCCTGGGCCACAAGACGCGAACGGAGACCTTGGAAGAGCTGGACGACGACATCGACGTCGCGGCCAGCCTGCGCATCCTCGGCGAAATCGGTTTCGCTAGCCAGGATCTCGTCCCATCCGGAACGGATCAGGAGAAGCGGCTCGTCGCCTACTACGTCTCCGATTCGGACAAACTTTCCTCTTCCGAAGTGAGGGCGCATCTGCAGGAACGGCTGCCTGCGGCGATGATTCCGGCGCACTTCGTTCGTCTCGACCGCCTGCCGCTCACGGTGAACGGCAAGATCGACCGGCGGCGCCTCCCGCACCCGCGCCGGATGCGCATGGTGGAAGGCGATCGTGTGCCACCCCGCTCCGCGATTGAGATCGCCCTCGCGCGGATCTGGAGCGAAGTGCTCGGGATCCCGGAGGTGGGCATCCATGACGACTTCATCGACCTGGGGGGCGACTCGATCCTGAACATTCAGGTGGTGGCGCGCGCAAAGGCGGCCGGAATCGTCATCACGCCGCGGCAGCTGTTCGATCATCCCACCATCGAAGAGCTGGCTCGGGTGGCCGCAAACGTGACGCCGGCGGAAGCGGTGGAGGATCGGATCGCCGATGGTTCCTCTTCACTCCGTTTGGTGGATGGAGGGTTGAGTCCGGAAGAGCTCGAACGGGTGCTCGAAGAGTTCGACGGGTAGTCCATGACGGCGCGCAAGGGAAATGTCGAGTCGGTCCACGGACTCTCTCCGATGCAGGAAGGGATTCTCTTCCACACGATCCACGCTCCCGGATCGGGACTCTACGTGGAGCAGTACACCTGTGAGATGGATGCCGAGCTCGACCCCGCTCTGTGGGAGCGCGCGTGGCATCACGTCGTGCACCGGCACGGAGCCCTGCGCGCGTTGTTCACCTGGGAGCGCCGGGAGCGGCCGCTCCAGATCGTGCGACGCGAGGTGGTGGTTCCGTGGCGAAACGAGGACTGGCGGGAGCTGGCGCCTTCACGACGGGAAGAGGCGTTCGCGGAATTTCTGCGAGCCGATCGTCTTCGCGGCTTCGACTTGGAGTCGGCGCCGCTCCTGCGTATTACTCTCCTACGC
>CAMPIC010000061.1 GCA_946886185.1 uncultured bacterium | reverse complement strand
TCCTGAGACTCCTTCTTCGAACGTCCTCCGCGGAGACGGCGGCTCGAGCCGTTCGCCTTCCTCCGCCCCTGGCGATGCGACGCTCTCCGAGGAGTTCGTTCGGGACTGGGATCCGGAGGAGTTTCGCGCGCACGGGCATCGCGTCGTCGACTGGGTCGCGGATTATCTCGCTCGCGTCGACACCCTTCCCGTGCTGCCGCATGTGACACCGGGGGAGATCTTCGCAGCCTTGCCCGAGCAGGCTCCGGCAGAGGGAGAGCCGTTCGAACGGTTGCTCGAGGATCTGGACCGCGTCGTTCTCCCCGGAGTGACGCATTGGAATCACCCTGGCTTCTTCGCCTACTTCGGGATCACCGCCTCGGGACCGGGCATCCTCGGAGAGCTGGTCGCCGCCGCGCTCAACACCAACGCGATGCTCTGGAAGACGTCGCCGGCCTCCACGGAGCTCGAGCTGCGCGTCCTGTCCTGGATGCTCCAGATGTTCGATCTACCGCGCGATTGGTTCGGCCAACTGGTCGACACCGCCTCCATCGGCACTCTCGTCTCGCTCGCGGCGGCGCGCGAAGCTCAGGACGATCTCGCGGTGCGCGTGCGCGGTCTCGCGGCTCCCGGGCATCCACGATTGCGCGCCTACGCATCGGAGCAGGCGCACTCTTCCGTGGAGAAAGCGCTCATCACTCTCGGTCTCGGACAAGATGGGCTGCGGAAGATTCCAATCGATTCCGCCTATCGAATGGATCCCCGCGCGCTTCGCGATGCGATTCATGAGGATCGGGCCGCAGGATTCCGCCCGTTCGCGGTAGTCGCCACCGCGGGCACCACCTCCTCGACGAGCGTGGATCCGGTGGATGCGATCGCGGACATCTGCGAGGCGGAGCGGCTCTGGCTGCACGTGGATGCCGCCTACGCCGGCGCGGCCGCGATCTTGCCGGAGATGCGCGAACAGTTCGTGGGATGCGAACGAGCCGACTCGTACTTGATGAATCCGCACAAGTGGATGTTCGTCCCGATCGATTGCAGTGCGCTCTACACGCGTCACCCGCACATTCTGCGGCGTACCTTCCAGCTCGTGCCGGAGTATTTGCGCACGGAACCTTCCGCTTCTGCAAAACCGGATCGAAAGGCAGGTTCGCGTCCGGAACATGAACGCGATGTCCGCGGTGAAACGCCCTCGGAGCTCGATTCCGAGGAGCGTGCGCGCCCCGAAGTCGAAGTCGAACGCGGAGCCCTGAGCGAATCACACATCGAATGGAAATCCCTCAACGAAACACACACCGAATGGAAAGCCCTCAGCGAATCACACACCGAATGGAACACGCCGGTGGACCTCATGAACTACGGAGTCCAGCTCGGGCGGCGATTCCGAGCGATCAAGCTCTGGTGGGTCATCCGGACGTTCGGAGTCGAAGGTCTGCGAGGTCGTGTGCGCGCGCATTGCGCGCTGGCGCGTCGCTTCGTTTCCTGGATCGAGTCGGACGATCGTTTCGTTCTGGCGGCTCCCGTTCCCTTTTCCACGGTCTGCTTCCGAGGCCGCTGGCCGGGACTGTCCGAGGAAGAAGAAGACGCGGCGAACGAGCTGCTGGTGGCTCGCGTCTCCGCGGCGGGCCCGGTGTTCCTGGCTCCGACGCGCCTTTCGGGTCGGGTCACGCTCCGGCTCGCGATCGGAAATCTGCGTACGGAGGAGAAACACGTGCGACAAGCATTCGATCTGCTCGTCTCCCTGCACGACGAGTCAGGACGCGACTCATGATCACGGTCGATCAAGCGCTCGAGATCGTCCTCTCACATGCCCTACGTGCCGCGCGCGCGACCGAGCCGCTCTTGAATGCGCGCGGAGCCGTATTAACGCGCGATGTGCGCGCCGATCGCGACCTTCCCCCGTTCGATCGCGCGGCCGTGGACGGTTTCGCGGTCCGTCTCGATGGGGGTTGGAACGAGTCGGGCACGCTATTCCGCCTGCGCGGTCAGGTGGCCGCGGGAGATCGATTCCGAGGAAGGCTCGCGCCAGGAGAAGCGGTGCACGTCATGACGGGTGCGCCGGTCCCGCCCGAAGCAGACGGAGTCGTGATGGTGGAACGCTCAGAACCGTGCGGGGAACAAGTGCGCCTCACTGGACCATTCGAGACCCGGGGCGCCCGTCCGGGGCTCGCGCCCCGCGGTCAGGATGCGCGGCGCGGGGAACCGCTTCTACTGGCCGGGACGCGACTCACTCCGGCGCAGATCGCGATCCTCGCTTCGATTGGCATCACCGAGCCACCCGTATGGAAACGGCCGTCGGTCACGATCGTGACCACGGGAGACGAGGTGGTCGAACCGGATCAGAGGCCGCGGCCCGAGCAGATTCGCAACAGCAACGGTGCGCTCCTGCAGGCGATGCTCTCCATGAGCGGATGGGTCGGGACTGTCCGTGCGCGGCGCGCGCGGGATCGCATGGCCTCACTGCGGCGCACGCTCGATGCGGGCCAGGATTCGCCGGATGTCCTCGTGTTCACCGGCGGCGTGTCGATGGGACAGTTCGATCTCGTCCCCGACTTGCTGGAAGAAGCGGGATTCTCGATCCATTTTCATCGCATCGCGCTCCGGCCCGGCAAACCGCTTCTCTTCGCCACGCGCCGGAAAGCGGGGAAGCGGCAGATTGCGTTCGGACTGCCTGGAAATCCGGTCTCGGTCTGCGTGACGGCGTGGGAGTTCTTGCTCCCTCTCTTGCGGAAGTCGGCCGGCGCGACGCATCCCGAGCCTCTCGAGATCCGCCTGCCGGTGGGGCGCGATATCCATCGGAAGCCCGGTCTGACCCATTTCATCCCGGCGCGGATGTCCGAGGCCTCGGTGGCGCCGGTGCAATATCACGGATCGGGAGATTTCATCGCGCTCGGATATGCCGATGCGTTGATCCGAATCGAATCGGAGCATTCCGACGTGGAAGCGGGTACGCCCGTTGTGGTGCATCCGCTCTTCCGAGAGCGCGAGATGAGCGCGGCGATGCCGTCGGAGTCGAAGAGAGCAGGGGAGGTAGCCACATGAGCGACCAGTCGGGTGAAAAGAGGCGCGGATTCTTCGCGCGCACCGATCGTGAGCCGAAGACCGACCAAACGGATTCAAAAGCCGACCATCCGGATGTCCCATTCGATGGTCCCGATACCAGGCCCGCCGATCCCGACCACGCGGATACCAAGCATGCGAATCGCGACCATGCGAATACGAGGCGCGCGGATGCCGGCTATCCGGATACTCGACGGGCAGATGCCGGCGATCCGGATACTCGTCACGCGGACGACGGCGTTCTGGATATTCGTCGCGCGGAGGCAGACGATTCGTATACTCGATTCCCGGGTGACCGGATTCCCAACTATCCCGATGAGCGCCGGAGTGGAGACGGCCATCCGATGGACCGCTTCGACACGTCCTCCCGTCGGATCGATCGTTCTCTGAGCCATCTCGGTCCGGACGAGGAAGCTCGCATGGTCGACGTCGGCCAGAAGAAGGAGACAGCCCGCCGCGCGGTCGCCGAAGGATGGGTCCACGTGGGGTCCGCGGCCGCCGCTGCGATCGCCGACTCGCATGTCGCGAAGGGAAACGTCCTTCAGGTCGCCCGTCTCGCCGGAATCGGAGCGGCCAAGCGCACGTTCGAGTTGATTCCGTTGTGCCACGTGCTGCCGCTCGACCATGTTCAGGTGGATTTGACCCTGGAGGGAGAGAACGTCCGCATCGTCGCCTCGGCGTCCGCGTTCGCGCGCACCGGCGTGGAAATGGAAGCGATGACCGCCGTGTCGGTGGCTGCGCTCACCGTCTACGACATGCTCAAAGCGGTGGAGAAAGGGATCGAGATCGGTCCCATCCGGCTGCTCGAGAAGTCGGGCGGCAAGAGCGGTGACTTTCGCCGGGCATGATCGGCGCCGTCCTGGCCGGCGGGCGCTCCGCGCGAATGGGACGCGACAAAGCCGCGCTCCGGATGCGAGAGGCGCACGGTAAGTCCGGTGACTCCGACGGCGCCGGCGGCACGTCTGCTCGTGGTGCGCATCCGCCCACGTCATCGGACGACGCGCATCCATCCACGTCGCCACGCGTCGCAAATTCACCTACAACGTCGCGTGATCCGGCGATCGCGATCAATGAGCCGGAGCTCACTTGGCTCGAGCGAGCGATCCTGCTCCTCGCGCAACGATTCGCGGAGCCGTGGGTCGTGGGGCGCAAGATCGCGCGCGGCGATCCCGAGGTGCCGAATCTCTCGGCATTCCCCGAGAGCTTTCCGGAGCTGCGAAGCCGTGAGGATCTTCGTCCCGGCGCCGGTCCTCTCGCGGGGCTCGAGACGGCGCTCGAGTTCGCCGCCGGCGAGGCCGCGCTCGTGATCCCGTGTGATCTGCCGCGGCTGGATCCGCGCGCGCTCGATCTGCTGCTCGCCGCTCGCGGGAGCGCACCCGCGCTGGCGTTTCGACTGGCGAGCGGGCAATTGGAACCGGCCGTCGTGCTCGCGGAGCCCGAGACATTGCCTGACCTGCGCCGCTATCTAGACGAAGGCCAACGAGCAGCCCATCGATTCCTGGACCTCGTTCATACGCGCTGGCTGGAGCTGCCTCGCGACCTCGAGGGCGGATTTCTCAACGTCAACACTCCCGGAGATCTCGCGCGCCTCGTTCGGCGGCCCGAAATGGAGTAGAGCATCTGGTTCGACGGCGCAGGGAGCGAGACTCGGCGCGCTCGAAGCGAGCGAAGCTACCGAGGCTCTGAGGATTCCAACATCCAGCGCCACGCGGGAACGACTCGGATAGTCCCTGACTTCGTCTCGACAGTCTCGTCTTCCGCAAGGGTCACGATGACAGACTGATCGAGTCCCGTTTCCGTCATCGCTTCGATGAGCCCGTCAACTTCGCGCGTTCGCGTGCAAAATCCGCCGGTGACACGCTTGCCTGGACCAGCTGGCCGACGCGTGGTTCGAAGACATGCCATTTTAGTGCGGAAGGGCGCTGGATCGGTGCACCCAGCGCCCTGGAACTCGTCAATCCCGGACGGACAGCTCGACGCGCCCATCCTCGACCGTGACGTCCGCCGAGACGCCTTCCGCGAACAAGCGCGACTCGATCTCCGAGGCGAGGTCCGAGTCCGAGTACGTCTCCGGATTCGGGATCTCGACCGTCGTTTCGCGAGAGTTCGTCGTCACTTCGATCGCGAGAACGGCTCCGCTGTCCTCCACTCTCTTCATGACTCGGCAGGTCGTGCGCTTCGCGTCGCTTTGCTCGGAGAGCGGCTGGCCGTTCGAAGTGAGCACGATGGTCGGCTCGAGCACTTCACCGGAGCCGGGCTGATCGCTCTCGGCCTTGGCCTCGATCAGGACGCGCTTGCCGCCGCCCGCTTCCTCCTCCACGGACACTTCCGCGTAGTCCAGGCCCGCCTCGGTGAGTGCCTGACTGATCTCGGCTTCCAATTCGGACGCGCTCTTACCGTCGACGCTGATCTCGATGATGCGTTCCTGCGCCATGGCGAGGAGGGTTCCGGAGATCCGCTCCTTGCGCACCTCGACCCGCGTCTTCGCATCGAAGCCTCGTGCCTCGAGCGCAGCTTCCAAAGCCTGCGCCATCGTCTGGACGTCGACCCTGCTTTCGCGCGGGACATCGGTGGTCAATTCGAAGCGCGGATCGCCGGCCGATTCTTCGGCCATGGAGACGCGCACTCCGCGAGAGTGGAGCAGCGAGCGCATCTGATCGGCGACGTGCTGGAGCTGCGAGCGATCCAGGCTTGCGCCGGAAAGGCTCAGCGTGACTTCATGCCCGACCGTGCGCTGATAGGGGAGAGGTACTCCGACGAGGAAGAGCGTTGCGAGCGCCAGCCCTCCCGCGAACGTGATCCATCTCCTGGTACCGGTCTGGAAAAGCATCGACATTCCTCCTCTGCCCGATTCGTGGGCATTGCGGGCAGTTCGGAGCGCGCGATCGATGCCCGGAGCACCGCGGGAAGTGCGCTCGCGAAGAGCCGCCAAATCTTTCAGGACTTGCTGGTCGAGGTGTTCGGAGCGCCCGTTATCGAGGCGTCCGTTCGAATTGGAGCTTCGGTCGTTCACTGGCAACCTCCGTCCTTCCCAAGCGGCGATACGCGCCGCGCAACCGTTCGCGCCCTCGTGCCAGCCGAGACTTGACCGCAGACTCCGACACGTTCTGGAGCTGCGCGATCTCGGCGATGGAGAACCTGTTCATTTCGAACAGCACGATCGCTTCCCGTTGTACTGCCGGAAGCAGGGCGAGCGCCTTCGACGCCCGATCGGCCCGCGCCGCCTCGTCCTGGTCCGTCACGCTCCACACGGGCATCGTTCGCTCGGAGGAGGCTTCGTCCAGAGGGAGGAAGCGCTTCCAGAACGCGCGCCGGCTGCGAGAACGGTGCAAGGACAAGAGGACCGCGAAGAACCAGGATCGGAATCGGGATTCGTCTCGAAGGGAGGGCAGCTTCCGGAAGGCTCGGAGGAGGGCCTCCTGGTACAGGTCGTCCCCTTCTCCGGTAGTCCGAGAAAGCCGCCGGGCCGTCATGGCCGCGGACTCGTGGATCGGTTCGAGCAGAGTCATCAGACGATCCCATCGGGTGTCTGATTCGTCGACTCGATCGCGATCCTGTGGTCTACGGTCCAATGGTCATCCTTCGTCCGCGTCTCGATTTCCTATCCACGGTGCGGAGACGCACAAGCCATCGATTTGGTCGCAGAAATGTTTCGAACCTTGCCGCTATGCGGCGCTGCAAGGGCTTTTCCGAAGGCTCGCGAGTGATCGGCGGTCCCTCGGCCACAACGGGGGAGCCGGGCCCGAATGCGCCAAGGTCACGGGGCGCAGCCGACGTCGAAGGCACCGATTCGGTCGCACTCGGGGTTCGGTTCCGAGAACGGGGCGCACGGGGACGCGGGTTGCAAACGATAGTCGTGTGCATCGGGGTCGCAGAACCGTGGGTCGGCTTCGATGTTGCCGTTCTGTCCGAGCTGTTCCGCGATGGGGCCGATCCAATTGCCGTCGATCGGGTCGGGCTCGCCTTCCTGTCGATAGCTGTTGCCGAAAATGTCGGTGCAGCGGATCGCCACAGTCGCATTTCCCGCGGAGATCGCTTCCCCGTTTTCGTTGCCGAAGAGGATGGAGTTCTCGATCGTGAGCGATCCCTGGTTCATCGCGAGGATCGGCGCACGTCCGGAACGCACTCGATCCGACAGGAAGCTTCCGCACAGCGTGGACTCTCGCACGACCACGTCACATGCTCCATCGAATGAAAGGATCGTCTCGGGTCCATCCTCCTCGGGCGGCTGCAAACGGCGCGTCGAGGTACCTTCGATCAGAACGTCACAATCCTGGAAGCTCGCCGGCTGTACCCCTCTGATTGTTTGCAGCTCGCATCCTACGAGCGCGACAACGGAATTGCTGGCGCGGAGGGCATCGCTGCTTCCGGAACCAAAAACGCGGTCGAGCGTGCAGCGCTCCAAATGAAGTCGGCTCTGATTCGAGTAGATGAGAGGCACGCCCTCCAACCATGTCTCGGAGACGGAGGAATCGAAGATCTGCGCGTCCGCGCCATTAGTCAGGCCCAGGGCGACTCCCTGCACCACATCCTCGATCGAAGTTCCGTGCACCTCGAGCTCGCATCCGTCGCAATCGATCGCGGAGCAGTTCTCGTTGCAACCGGGACGAATCTCTGCGTCCTCGATGTAGACCGATCCGCCATTGGCGTGAATCGCCGCGCCGTAGCCCACGCCGATAAAGCGGCACCGGATCGCCTCGAGTCGAGACTGGGCGTCGAGGAGAATCATGTCGCCGAAGGAAGAGGTCATGGAGCAATCGACGAGTCGAACCGTCGATCGTTCGATCAAGAAACCGCCTGTTCCCGGGTCGATCTCCTGGGAGCTCCGGTTGCCCTCGAAGAGGCAATCGCGGATGAGGAGATCATCGCAATCGCGAATGTGCATGGCTCCACCCAAGAGCGAGCGCCCTCCGCGGAATTTGATTCCCCGGATCTCCGTTCCCGATCCGACCGGGACATTGCCCGAGACGGCCTGGATCTCCTCGCTCTCCGGAGATCCGCAATCGATCACGCATGCGTTGGGATTTCCGGATATGGAGCGCACGGTCACGTCGAATGGAGGGAACTCCAGGTCATGATTGCCTCGTCCTTCGAACACACCATCGCCGAGGAGAACTAGCTGGCCTGGAACGGCGCTGTCGAGAGCGGCCTGGATGTTCCGATGGGTGCCGCTTCCATCCGGCTGTGTGACGAACGGGCCGTCCTCAGGAATGGTGACGGACGCGATGTTCGAGATGTCTGCCGCGTTGTCCGCCAGATCGACGGCCTTAACCGCGAGCCAATAAGTGATGCCGGCCTGTAGATTCTCGATGATCATCCGTTCCCGCGTGCCGGGAGCAGACGGCGTCGGCGGATCTTTCGCTTTCGCGGCGCGGTCCCAGTTCGATTCGTCGAGCAGCTCGTCGAGATAGCGCACGTCGTAGCGGACGATCCGGTCGAGACCTTGGTTGTCTTCCGGAGCGGTCCAGAGGAGCTCGACTCCAGAGTCGCCGAGAACGGCCGCTTCCAGATCGGTGATGACGCTGGGAGGTTGATCGTCCGCCGGCAATTGGATAGCGATGACGTCAGAGACCTCGCCAGCGTTGCCCGCGTCGTCGATCGCGCGGATCGCGGCGTAGGTCCCCCCACCCGGCAAATCCACAAGTATCACGCTCTCACTGGAGCCGGAGGTTTGCGGTTCCGGCGCGGGACGCGTTTCGTAGGACTCGAAATCGTTGGGATCGATCGGCGTCGGAGAGATGCGCAGATCGTATCGTTCGGCCTGACCCGACTCGTCGTTGTCCCCAGGTGCGGTCCAGCTCAACGTCGCGGTGTGGTAGGTGTTCGCCGCGATGGAGAGATCGGAGATGCGCGATGGGGGATACACATCTGGATCGGGATAGGCGATCGCCAGATTCGATATCTCCGATTCGTTTCCCGATTCATCGATGCTCCGCAGCGCGAGCCAGGATCGAATTCCCGGGTGGAGCGAGCGCCAGCGGTACGCGTCGGTCGTCCCTGCCCTGGAAGGCGTAGGAGGGTTCGGCGCGATGGTTGCCGCGTCCCAATTGCTCTCGTCGATCGGAAACGGCGCGGAGCGAAGATCGTAGAGCGCGGCAGTCCCGGAGTAGCCGTCGTCTCCAGTCGTCGTCCAAATCGTCAAAGCGGAATCCCCGGCTGCTTCCACGATCCGAAGATCGGTGATCGGTGCAGGAGGGATCATGTCGGCAGGCATGGTCAGGGACGGCACGTTGGAAAGCGCAGATACGTTCCCGCCCTCGTCCTCCGCTTTGAGCGCAAAGAAGTAGGTTGTCGCTTCCTCGAGCCGGGAGATCGTCAGCGATTGCGGAGTCCCTGGAGCACCCGGCGCCGGTGGACTCAAGACTCGAGTGCCGTAGTGCCAGTTCGCTTCCTCGATCGGATCCACCGAATATCGGATCTGATATTCCCTCACGGTTCCAACCGAATCTGCGGGCGCTGTCCAGTCCAGCCGGACGGAAGTCGGGCTTTCGAGGCTCGCGCGCAAGTCCTGCACCGCATCTGGAGGAACCGGGTCCTCTGAACCATCCGCGGAGGATTCGTTGGAAAGCCCGGAGAGATTCCCGCCATCGTCAGCGGCGCGCACGGCGACCCAGAATCGCTGGTTCCATGGCAGCGAATACAGCCAGAACGATTCACGCTCTCCGGACATGGCTGGATTGGGCGCATTCGGAGCGATCGTCGCCTGGTTCCATGTCGCTTCATCGATCGAGAAGATCGCCCACCGGATTTCGTAGCGCGCCGCCTGCCCTTCATGCTCATCGTCGCCGGTCGCCGTCCACTCCAGTCGCGCGGAGTCGGCGCTCACTTCCACGATTTCGAGATTGGCAATCGCGGCGGGAGGAATCGCGTCATCTGAGGAAGCGATGGGAATGGTCGGTCGATTCGAAAGGTCCGACCATGCGCTGTCCGCGTC
>CAMPIC010000060.1 GCA_946886185.1 uncultured bacterium | reverse complement strand
ACGTCAGCGTCCTCTCCCACGACGGTACCGGCGCGTTTGATCCGTTCGACGTTTACTACGCGGGCGCGCACTTCCACGGCGCCAACACCGCCGTGGACGGCGTCGACCTCGACGGCGACGGCGATCTCGATCTCGCCTACACCAAGAACCCCGGTGACGGCGCGCTCTATCTTCTGCGCAACGACGGCGCGGGCACCTTCACACCGGAGATGATTCCGTACGGCTACAACGCGAGCGTTGCCTCCGCCCTCTTCGTAGGCGACTTCAATGGCGACGGCTACGACGACGTGGCAGGACCGCAACTTCACGAGGCCGGCTTCGTCGTCCACCTTGCCGACGGCGCCGGCGGCCTCCTGCCCCCCGTAATGTACGCCGGGAGCGGAAACCACCAGGGCAACAGCGTTGCCGGAGCGGCCGCCGACCTCGATCTCGACGGCGACCTCGACGTGCTCACGGCCAACCGGTTCGTCCCGCTGATCACGGCGCACGAGAACCTCGGTGAAGGCACGTTCCCCCGCCGGCCTGTCTACGCCGGCGGCTGGCTCCCGGGCACGCTCGACGTGGGCGACGTGGACGGCGATGGCGACCTCGATGCGGCCATCTCGCACACCGGATACTCCGCCGCTGAAGTGACCGTGTTCACGGGCGCGAACGACGGCACCTTCGCCCAGAGCTACGAGACGCCGGAGAGCATCTACGGCTTTGGCCGGGTGGCGGACCTCAACGGCGACGGCCTCGACGACCTCCTCATGGGAAGCGGCCGCGGCGCGCCTCCCTACGACTTCTTCACCGCCCGCAGCAACGGCGATGGCACCTTCGGGCCGGCCGTCCGGTGGACCCTCGGCTCCTGCGGTAACGCCTTCCCCAGCGCCTTCGACCTCGACGCCGACGGCGACCTCGACGTGGTGGTGGCGGAGGACCGCACCTGCAGCGGCGGCGTCGACAACTATCTCTACATACGCCTCGGCAACGGCGATGGGACGTTCCAGCCGGTCCACACGGTCGAGAGCGGCGGCAGGACCTACTTCGTCGCCGCGGGTGACTTCGATGAGGACGGCCACCTCGACCTCGTCGAGTCGTGGACGGCGGCGGTCTTCTTCGGCAACGGAGACGGGACGTTTCAGCCGTGGCAGGGTCTTCCCGGCACGCCCGTCCTCGCGGGGAACCTCCTCGTCGAGGACTTCGACGGCGATGGCCACCAGGACGTGGCCGCTTATGAGAGCAACGGGACCAGCCAGACGTGGCTTGCGATGTTCTGGGGCGACGGGATGGGCGCTTTTGCGAAGACGACCCACGGCCACCACCCCCTGACGTTCAGCGACAAGTGGTTGACGGCGGGCGACGTGGATGGCGACGGTGACCGCGATCTGATGGCCAACGGCATGGGCGACGTCCTCGTTTTCCGCTACGAAGGCGGGCGCGCCTTTAACTTCGACGGCCGCTACGGCATCGGCCAGGAAACCGACGCACCCTACTATGCCGACTTCGACGGCGACGGGATTGGCGACCTTCTCGCCGTGGTGGACCGGCTACCGCCCGGCCAGGCCTCGCACGGGATCGCCTACATCCCGGGGTTGGACGAGTCCACGTCCGCGGTCGAGTCGACCGAAAACCTGCCTGGGATATCAGACTCATGGATGCTGTCGGGTCCGCGACCGAATCCGGCCGGAGATCGAGCTACTTTCGTGCTTTCGCTCACTCGGCCCGAACGAGTGACGGTAGCCTTGTACGATCCGCTAGGCCGGCGGGTGGTCGTGTTGCACGAGGGCGCGCTCCAGACAGGAGCGCATTACATGGAGTTCGATGGCACCGGCCTTCCCAGCGGAGTCTATTCGATGAAGGCGGTGGGCGAGACGTTCAGCGCGACCCGGCGTGTGATACTGCTCCGGTAGCTCCGGGTCATTTCGCTCGTCTTTCCGACCCGGGCAGGGCTCCCTTCTGGTATACTCATCCGGCTCGATCGACCGGCCGCTGCTGTTCCTGTCCTCCGCGGCGCCGCGTGAATCGACTCCGACCCCACACACGCGGGCTTCCGTCCGTGTTTTCGCTGGAGGTGTGCCGATGAGAACCCTGCCCACCCTGCTGCTCGCCTTGATCTGTTCCGTCGGATTCGCCGGTGCCGCGTTGCCCGCTCCCGCAATCGGGGGTGATGCGCAAGCGTGCTGCTTCGAAGACTGCTCCTGCGCGCTCTTGCCGGCGGAGGACTGCATCGCTCGCGGCGGAACTCCACAAGGGTCGGGAACCGTCTGCGACCCGAATCCGTGCAGCTGTCCTCCCGTGGGCGCCTGCTGCTTCCCGGATTGCTCGTGCTCCGAGCTCACTCAGGAAGACTGCGCAGACAGCGGAGGTTCCTATTTGGGAGACGGTAGCAGCTGCTTTCCCAATCCGTGCGCGTGCACGACCGGCGCGTGCTGCTTTCCCGACGGGTTCTGCGACCTCCTGCTCGAGACGGACTGCGTCGATGCAGGCGGCATTTATCAGGGAGACGAAGTGCCCTGCGATCCTTATCCGTGCACGCCGACGCCCACGATCGAATCTTCGTGGGGGGTGATCAAGGAACGGTATCGATAGTTCCAACAAACGTTGGAATCGGTGGCGTGATTCGACTCCGAGAGACTTTTCGAACTCCTGGGCGACATTCCGCCCGAGGAGTTCGAAAGTCGTATCATCAGGCGCAGACCGAGCTGCCAGAGCAAGCAGCTCTCACAAACCAAGTCTCCAACGAACCCGGCACGGTTCAGAGAAGACGCCGACCTCTGCGACCTGACTCGCAGCTTGGAGCGAGCGTCTCCGTGTGCGTCAGAAGCACACGTCCACGTCGGTGTCGACCATAATACCTCCGATCACGGTGTTGTCCTCGCCACAGTCCTTGACGATGTAATCCGAGTTACCCACGATGACGGTATTCTCGAAGCTGAAAGGCGTCAGGAAGCCGAAACGGTACGAGTCACCGACCAATTCGATGTCGTAGGTCCCTGGGTTCGTCGACTGGTTGTATGCAAGCATGTTGTTGTTGGATCCATCGATCACGATGTAGTTTGCATCCAGGCAGTCGGACGAGCGGTTGAATTTGGCCACCCAACGAGTCGCGGAGAACTCGGCACCGATCACGTTGCCCCTTGGCAGAATGAATCCCTGCGGTACCTTGCAAAAAATGAACCCGAGAAACGACCCTGTCGCCTGATTCGCGAGCATGACGCCGCGCTGGTCGCAGATCCAGTACCCGAACAGTCCGCCGGTGACGGAGTTGTCGCTCAAAATCGAGCGCTCCGCATTGCAGATGATGACGGCGTACGCATCGGGAATAGTTCCATCCATCCATGCATCGGTCGAGGTGATGTCATTTCCCAGCATGACCGTTCGATCAGCCTGTTCCAGCAGCACCGAGTACTGATGTTCCACCACGGTGTTGTACGCGAGTACGACTTCTCGCGAGTCTTCCACCAGAATTCCGGTTCCGCCGATAGGACCATGCGGCCTGAGATGGATTCCCCAGATCACGGTTTTATTCGCGTCGAGAATGTATATTGCCGGTGCGATGGGGTTTACTCCATCCCACGGGGAAGTGTCGACCTCGAGAATCGCTCCAGACTGACCCACGATGCTCACCCTACGATCGACGGTCACGGTGCTGGACTCGGAGTGGAGCCCTGGACGAAGAATGACCACCCCCCCTTCGCCCGCCTCCGCGATCGCATCCTCGATGGCATCGGAACCTGGATCAACCCAGACGACATGTCCGGGACGAGACATGGCGTCGACCGCCTCGCCACGCTCGGCCATCTCCTTCAGTCGATCGATCTCCATGCGAGCATCGGATTCCATCTGAATGAACTCCGCGTCCGTGACGGAGGGCGGATCCGGGGTGGCGATGCTCGGCCCAGACGGTCGATCGGATGAACAGCCAGCGAACAGTGTGGTCGCGACAGCGATAGCGAGAACTCGGCGGCGTTCCATGTTGCCTCCTGCGGTCAAGACGGTCGGATTGAAGGTGACTCCCAATCGACATGCGTAGAACGGGTCGCCGGTGAGAAGGAGAAAGTTGGCCAATGCAACGATTTGTGCTGCCGGGACTCGATGACCGTGGCTCCGTTTGGAGCGAATCCTCAGACGGACTAGGTCGAACCTCTGGTCATCCAGCCTGGGCGGTGCAGCGTTGATCGATCGGGAATGAGGGTGCCCCCGATATCACCGCCCGCCTTGCCCGATCGCTATCACGCCGGACGACAGACGGGTAGAATTGAGCCCGATCCGGATGGGAGGTATCGGATGTCGGAGTTGCCTCGGTCGGAGATCAGCCAACTGCTCTCGGCCAATGATCATCACCAGGAACTGCCTCGTAACGTCCTGGACCGAGTTTTTGTCCTGCTCTATGCAGAGCTCCTGCAACTCGGCGCCGATCTCATGAAAACGGAGCGCGCGGGTCACACCTTGCAGCCGGCGGCGCTGGTCAGCGAGGCCTACCTGCGCCTTGCCGATGGGGATCGTCTCTCGATCCACGGACGCACCCACTTCTTCGGGATCGCCGCAGGCGCCATGCGCCGAATCCTGGTAGAACACGCTCGCAAAAGAGGGGCTCTCAAACGAGGGGCGGGCTGGAAGCGGGTCTCTCTGTCAGGATGTGATGAAGTCTGCGGTCAGGCCGACCCGGATGTCATCGATCTGGACGACGCCCTCAACCGGCTTGCCGTGCTGGATCCGCGGATGGAGAAGATCGTGGAATGGCGAGTTTTTGCAGGGCTCACCATGGATGAGATCGCGAGCTTGCTCGGTGTATCCCGCGAAACCGCGACCAAGTACTGGGCGATCGCACGAATGTGGCTGCACCGGCACTTTGCGGAAGGGACAGCGTGATCCGACTCCCCTGAGATTAGGCAAACAACTTTCAACGTTAGGTCGCGCCGATGCAGCACGTTGAGTTCGCTCGAGTGAGGGACTTGCTTTTCCGTGTGTTGTCCTCACCCGAGGACCGAGACCGGATTCTGGAGGAGGCCGGCTCCGTGGATCGGGCACTCCGGGACGAGGCCGAGATTCTCCTGCGTTACCACGTTACTCCGACCAGTCCCGGCCTCCGTGCGCTCTCCATGGAAGTACCGGAACTCCCCCGTTTCACGATCGGGGATGTTCTGTCGAACCGCTATCGAATCGACACATTCATTGCCCGAGGCGGAATGGGCGAAGTCTTTGGCGCCACGGACGTAGAGCTGGAGGCCTCCATTGCGCTGAAAACCATCCGCCCATGGATGGCTTCGGATCCAGCATCCCTGGCCCGCTTCAAGCAGGAGGTCTTGCTGGCGCGCTCCATCTCACATCCGAACGTGTATCGGATCTTCGATCTGCATCGTGACGAGGAGAAGCAAGTCACCTTCTTGACCATGGAATACCTCGCTGGAGAGACGCTCGCATCCAGGATAGAGAGAGAAGGGGCGATCCCGGTCGAGGAAGTACTTCCGCTCGTTCGGCAGTTGGCTGAGGCACTGGACGTTGCTCACCGAGTCGGGATAGTGCACCGGGATGTCAAGAGTTCCAACGTGATGCTTGTTCCCTCCCAAGAGGGAATACGTGCGGTGATCACGGACTTCGGGCTGGCAGTCGTTCTCGGCCGCTGCGAAGCGGGGTTGAGTCCAAATTCGTACTCCAAAGGTCCAAGACTCCTTGGAGGATGCAGCGAGCCGAGTGCGACTTCTGCGCGAGGGATCGCTGGGAGCGAAAAGGACTTGGAGTCAGGAGAAACCGGCCCCGCAGTCGGGCTTGCGGGTACTCCGGACTACATGTCCCCGGAACAAGTTACAGGGGAAGCGGTAGGTCCCCCGAGCGACTTGTACTCACTGGGAGTCGTGCTTTTCGAAATGGTCACGGGCGAGCTGCCTTTCCATGGAAGTACATCGTTCGAGATCGCACATGCCAGGCTGACCCAGAGCGTAGCTTCCAGTGCTGCTTTCGATCAGGTTCCGCCTGGCTGGAAACGAACGATTCGTCGCCTCCTCGACAAAGATCCTGCCGCCCGCTATCCGAGCGGACGGGAAGTGGTGCTCGCTCTCGAAGGACGATCGGACCCTGAGATCGTACCGCGGTTCTTCCTTCGGGCCGAACATGATGCGTTCGTGGGGCGCACGGCGGAACTGACCGAGCTTGCGAAGGCGCTGCAAACATCGGCGGGTGAGCCCGCGAGCAATCGTTTGCTCACGATCATCGGTCCCGGTGGCATCGGCAAGACACGCTTGGCAATGAAGTACGCTTGGCTGAGTTTGGGCAGCTGGCCGGGCGGTGCCTGGTTTTGCGATTTGAGCGAGGCAAGGGGCCGCGAAGGGATTCTCCTCGCCGTATCGACAGCTCTCGGAGTCTCACTGGTCAGCGAGGATCCTGTCCTCCAACTCGCGGAGGCGATCGCGGCGAGGGGTAGGTGCCTACTCGTGTTGGACAACTTCGAGCAGGTGGCCGAGCACGCGCAGGAGACCGTGGGGCGGTGGTTGGAGCGGACGACAGATTCCCGGTTCCTCGTAACCAGTCGGGAACGGCTTTACTTACCCGGTGAATCCGTGATCGACCTTCCGCCTCTCGATCCGAGAACTCAGGGAGTGGAACTATTCCGCGTGCGTGGGCGGGCGCATCGTCCCGAGTTCGAGGTTCATCCTTCAAACCGGGTGCAGGTCGAAGAAATCGTAGAACGAATTGACGGGTTTCCACTCGCGATCGAACTCGCGGCAGCCCGGCTGCGAGTGCTTGGGGTGGAGCAGCTTCGCGATCGCCTGCAGCACTCTTTGCCTCTCCTGCGGGGGGGAGCACCTGGGCGTCACTCCGCGCTTCACAAAACACTCGACTGGTCATGGGAATTGTTGCTCCCAGTCGATCGGGATGCCCTTCTGCAACTTGCGGTGTTCGAAGGTGGGCTTTCGCTCGAAGCCGCGGAGGCCGTTCTGGTCCTTACCCACCATGAACCAGTTCTCCCCGTGATCGATGTCATCCACCGCCTGCTCGACAAGAGCTGGTTGAGGTCGAGTGTGGTGATGGGAAATCCGCGCTTCGATATGTACAAGGTCATCCGGGACTTCGTACGCGAGAAAAGCGAGACGAGATCAAGGGTCGGTGACTTCACCGCTGGCCGTGCGCGAAGCGTGGATGAGGCAAGAGATCGCCACCTCGATCATTTTGCGGCGGTTGCGCGGGAAGCCTGGACCATCTGGGAATCCGGCGCGGACGGGCAGACGGAGTGGCTGGCTTTCACGTCAACGGAGACGCCCAACATCCTGGCGGCTATCGATCATGGCTGCATCTCCAGACCCGAGCTCTCGTCCCGGTTGTGTCAGGACGTTTGGTGGTCTTGGTACGTGCGGGGCCATTTCGCGATCGGGATCTCCGCTTGCGAGAAGACCGTCGCAGCCAACAGAGAGCCCAACGACGCGCGGGCAGGCGCCCTGTACGCCTTGGGCGCGCTTCTTTGGCACGCTGACAAGATCGACGAAGCGAAGCAGAGACAGTTGGAATCTCTGGCGCTTTGGGAAACGCTCCGGGACCGTGCCGAGACGGCGCGATCCCACAATTCTCTCGGAATGATCGAATGGCGCCTCGGCAATTTCGCTCGCGCACAGCGGTGGTTCACGGAAGCTCTCGCAGTACGCCGAAGTTCGGGAGACAAGTCGGGCGTAGCTCTCACCTCCGGCAACCTCGGTCTTCTGCTGGTGGAGATGCAGCATTATGCGATGGCGAGGTCGTACTTGGAGGAATCGTTGGTAATTCGCCGCGCCGCCAGGGACGACTATGGCATAGCTTGGGTGATCAACGCCCTCGGGAACCTGGCACTGGCGCAAGGGGATTTGGTCGGCGCGACGAGATCCTTTGAGGAGTCCCTGGCGATTCGCAGAAGGCTGGAGGATCGAAGGGGCATCGCCTGGTCTTTGCACGGATTGAGCCGCGTCGCGCTCGGGAACAGCGATCTCGCATCGGCGAAACGAAATTGTCACGAGTCCCTGACGATCCGCGCCCAGCTCGGAAACCCTCACTGGATACGGGAATCTATCGAGCTCACGGTTACGTTAGCACGGAAATTCGACGAGGGGGCATGGATCGACCGGCTGACAACGGACGATACCGGTGCTCCGGCGGACTTGGCGGATTCCTGTCGGTCGGCCTTGGCCTGGCTAGGGTCCGTGTGATCGTGCGACTTTCTCGAGTAGCGGCATCGCCAACTACGCAACCGTTGTTGCGCTTGTAAGTGACCTTGGAGCTGCGGGAGTTGCGGGGTCACTAGAACTAGAGCCCGGTTGCTGCCGGAAGGCGTATCACCATCGATTCTCCTTCCTCGAAAACCGGCGGCTACATATCAAAAGGCGCTATCGCATACGTGAGCGACGCCATGCGGATCGGCGCATGGCGCTATGCCAGGGTCGGGGCTTGCTTCGGTTCGGGGCGCGTCGCCCGGTTCGCCATGCGCTGGTCGACCGTCCAGGGCTCCAGGCGATCGAGGAGCTGCGCGATCGGCATCGCTCCCAGCTCGCCGTGATCGCGGGAGCGGACGTTGACCGTGCCGGCTTCGGCTTCCTTCTCGCCGACCACCAGGATGTACGGGATCTTCTGCATCGTCGCTTCGCGGATTTTGTAGCCGAGGCGGCCGTCCCGAAGATTCGCCGTGGCGCGCAAACCCGCCGCCGAAAGCTGATCGCTCACTTTCTGCGCGTATGCGAAGTAGGAATCGGCGATCGGCAGGATCCGCACCTGCTCGGGAGCGAGCCAGAGCGGGAATGCGCCGGCGAAGTGCTCCGTGATGACGCCGAAGAATCGCTCCAGGGATCCATAGCAGGCGCGATGGATCATGACCGGCGTATGGCGCGCGCCGTCCTGGCCTACGTACTCGAGACCGAATCGCTCCGGCATCGAGAAGTCGACCTGGATCGTGCCGCACTGCCAGTTGCGACCGATCGCGTCGCGGATATGAAAATCGATCTTCGGTCCGTAGAACGCGCCGTCTCCGGGATTGAGCTTGTAGCCCCGGCCGAAGTCCTCGAGCACCCGCGTGAGCGCGGACTCCGCCTTTTCCCACATCTCATCCGAACCGACCGACTTCGCCGGTCTCGTGGAGAGCTCGAGCGCCACTTCATGCAGCTCGAACGCGCCGTAGATCTCGTAGAAGAAGTCGATGAGCATGCGCACTTCCGCTTCGATCTGGTCATGCGTGCAGAAGTGATGGGCATCGTCCTGCGTGATGTGCTGCACGCGGAAGAGCCCCATGCGCACTCCGCTCAGCTCGCGCCGGTGCACTACCGCCATCTCGCACATCCGCAAGGGGAGATCCTGATAGCTGTGCAGCCGGTGCGCATAGACCTGCGTGTGCCCGGGGCAGTTCATCGGCTTGACTGCCATCTGCCGGCCCGTCTCGATGTTGTCGTGGACCAGCTCCGGGTTGACGGCATCGCGCTCCTTGAACTTCGTGAAGAACATGTTCTCCAGGTAGTTCTCGTAGTGGCCGGACTGATGCCACATCCGGTCGGAATAAATGAGCGGCGTCCGCACTTCCTGATAATCCCGGCGCGCCAGCTGCTTCCTCATGTAGTCCGCGAGCAGATTGAAGATGATCGTTCCCTTGGGATGGAAGAACGGCATCGCGGGCGCGTCGTCGCTGAAGTGGAACAGATCGAGCTGCTCGCCGAGGATGCGGTGATCGCGCTTCTTGGCCTCCTCGAGCCGGTGCAGATACTCGGCGAGGTCGTTCTTCGTGAAGAACGCCGTTCCGTAGACGCGCGTGAGCGGCTCGCGCGAGGCGTCTGCGCGCCAGTATGCTCCGCTCACTCGCATCAGCCTCACGTTCTGGAGCCACTTCGTCGAGGGAACGTGCGGGCCGCGGCAGAGATCGATGAACTCGCCGCTCAGATAGAAGCTCACTTCCGGCGCATCCGGGTTGCCGGAAAACGCGCCTTCTTCCTTGAGCTGGTCGACGATCTCCTTCTTGAACGGGTTGTTGCCCCCGTCGATCGACCAATA
>CAMPIC010000059.1 GCA_946886185.1 uncultured bacterium | reverse complement strand
CGCAATCAGCCGCGCGGGTTTGCCGGCGTAGCTATCGGCTGGGCTGGCCCCACGTCTCGGCGATCGTGATTGCGAGCTCGGCCAGGCGCGGATAAATCGGAGCGGCGAGACTCGCGACCCTCGAGAGCGCGCGCGGAACGTGCTCGAGATATCCCGGTTTTCCGAGCGCTCCTCCGAGATAGCCGAACGCGCCGAGAGCTTGCAGGAGCCGAGCGAGCGCCACGTGGGGGAACGACTCCCGGAACTCCACGCCTCTACCCGTCACGCGGAGATAGTGGTCGAACAGCCGATCTCGCAGGCTGCCCAGCTCCGAATATGGATCGAGGAGAAGCGAGGCCAGGTCATAGGCCGGCGGTCCCAGACGCGCTCCCTGGAAATCGATCACCGCGATTCCTTCCCGCGTGACCATCAGGTTGCGGGACTGATAATCCCGATGCATCAGGACGCGTTCCGGGGGATTGCCCGCGCGCTCCGCGATCGCCATGAACTCGGCGCGGAGCTCCGGCGAGGCCGACCCGAGGCCGGCATACCGCTCCGCCACCTCTCGGTAGAAGTAGTCGACCTCGTAGCGGAGGACGAATGCCGGGTCGTAGGCGGGATTGAAGGTGCGTTGCGGATCGAACGACTCCGTACCCGGACTCTGAATGCGCGCCAGCATCTCCACCGCTTCCAGGTACGCCTTCTCGAACCGATCGACGCCTGCTGCATCGTCCGAGTGTGGCGATCGGCGCTTCGATGCGCTCGAGGTCTCCACGGTCGCCGGCAGACTCGACGCGGGAGCGGACGGTCGATCATCAACGCGCGTCGGCTCCAGATCGGCCAAGCGAGTCGCGCCGAGATCCTCCAATAACAAGATTCCCTCGGACTTGTCGAACGCATCGATCCGCGGAACGCGCACTCCCAGACGTTGCAGATGCTCCGCCACGTAACGGAACGTCTCGTTCTCGTCCGGCGCGCCCGCGCGGCGTGGATAGTTCGACGACTCGGGCGCAGGCGGATTGAGCACCAGAATTTGCGTGGCGCCGCCGGCGATGACGCGGAGGATGCGGCGCCGGGAGCCGTCTCCATGCATCAAGCGCAGTCGAGTTCTCCGATTCGGGGAGCGTGCTCCGACCGTGGGATTCGACCCCGCCGGCGTTTCGCCGGTGAAAGGGCGTTCTACGGAGGTGGGTGGCGCCGCGTGTCGTTCGAGCAGCGCCGCGTATCCCTCGAGCAACGCCGCGTGCTGCTCGAGGAAGCGGTGACAGGAAACTTCCTCTTCCGCGGAGAGAACGCGGATCGGTCGCACCTCACCCGCGAACGAGACGATCCGCTCCCAACTCTTCCGCGGCTCCGCGAAATCGGCATCCTCGCGCTCCCGGAGCGATCCGGATCCCACCGACGCGCGCGCGGGCAGCGATCCGGATCCCACCGACGCGCGCTCGGGCAGCGATCCAGATCCCACCACGACACGATCGACGTGCGCGTCCGCGGGGACAATCGCGCCCCGCAGCCCGACGCTCGCACGAATGTCCGCTCCGCTCCCGATGCGCGCATCCGGAGCGAAGACCGACTCGGGGCCCGGACGAAGCAGCTCCGCCGGAGGCGATCCGGTCAGATATCGATCCGTCGCCTGGGACGCGAGCTCGCGATTCACCTCGAGATAGCTCTCGATCGTGCCCACTTCGAGAAATGGGGCCGGCTCGAAGTGGGCGCCGAGACGCCCCTCGCGTGTCCAGCGGCGCAGATGAGGAGTGAGCTCCACGAACCCACCGCGAGGAAGCTCGCCGATCGCCTCCTGCGAGAGCAGCGACACCCCCGAGAAACACCACAGATCAGAAGCGGAAGGGTCGGGCCGCGATTCGATGCGCGCGACACGCGAGTCGGACACCGCGATCTGCGCATGCTCGGGATCGCGCACCAGAACCAGGGTCGCCGCGTGAGCGCCCCGCCGATGCGCATCGAGCAACGCCTCGAGATCGAAGCGGAGCAGCAAATCGACGTTGTGGATCAAGACCGGATCGCTGGTGAGCAGAGAGGCCGCGTTCGCGATGCCTCCTCCCGTGCCGAGGATCTCCGTCTCCGCGATGACGTGCACCGCGGGAAGCAGAAACCTCCGTCCATCCGGAGCGTCGAACGGGGAGCCGGCATGGCGCTCGCTCCACTCGATCACCGGTTGCGAGAGATGGTGGACGTTGACGACGGTGCGCGTCACACCCTGGGTCGCGAGATGCCGCAGCACCCATTCCAGGAGCGGCCGTCCCATCACCGGAAGCAGCGCTTTCGGAATCGCGCGCGAAAGCGGCGCCATGCGCGTGCCGAATCCCGCCGCGAGAATCATCGCGACGGTGGGTGTCTCAGGCATAGAGGAGGTCCGCGCGTCGATCCGATTCAAACTGGACGAGCTCGCCGTTCCAGAGCGCGGCCAGCTCGGCCGGTTCCGCGCCCGCGTCGAGCGCGATCCGCACCTTTTCCGACCCGAGGATGAGGTCAATGGGGAGACGCTCGGTCTCGTACTCGTACGGAGGCTGCCTCCACTCGAACTCCGGATGAACCTTGCGGATCGCGGCGAAGATCGCAAGATACGCGAGCACCGGTCGAAAGATCCGCCGGTCGGTCACATGCAGCTGGAACCCGCGCACCAGCTCACCCGCGAATTTGTGGAACGTCGGTTCGAACGCGACTTCGCGTAGCTGGAACCCCGTGAGAGGATCGGAGCTTCGGCACCAGGAGTCGACCTGCCGCGCGACGCGATCCGGATCGAGCCAGGGAGCCCCGAAGAGCTCGAACGGTCGCGTGGTTCCGCGTCCCTCCGAGAGGTTCGTTCCCTCCATCATCACCCCGCCGGGGTAGACGATCGCGGTATCGAGCGTCGGCATGTTCGGAGACGGCATCACCCAGGGAAGCCCGATCGCATCGAAGAGATCGCTTCGGCTCCAACCTTCCACCTTCACCACTTCAATCTCGGCGTCGAGGCCGAGCGAACGCCGCCCGAAGAGGCAGTACTCGCCCACGGTCAAGCCGTGTTGGAGCGGCACCGGCGCGTACCCCACGAACGAGCGAAGGTGCTCCTGCACGATCGGCCCATCGATCCTCTCGCCTCCGATCGGATTGGGCCGATCGAGGATCCAGATCGGAATGCGCGCGTCAGCGGCGGCCCGAATCAGATAGAGAGCCGTGATGAGGAAGGTGTAGACGCGCGTCCCGACATCGGGCACGTCGATCAGGATCGCGTCGAGCCCCCGCAGCATCTCCGGCGTCGGCTCACGCACCTCTCCGTACAAGCTCCAGATCGGCCGGCCGGTCCGCGTGTGCCGACCGTGCGCCGACTCGATCATGTTGTCCTGCTTCTCGCCCGAGAAGCCGTGCTGCGGAGAGAAAATGCGATCGAGCTCGATCCCGGGAGCATCGGCGACGATCTCCGGAGCGCCGCGCAGTCGTGCATCCACCGTCGCGTAATTGCACAGAAGCCCGACCCGTCCCTTGCCCGGCAAGGAGAGCCCGCGTTCCGCAACGACGTCGAGTCCCGAGCGCACCATGATGCGGGACACGGTAGCGCGAAGCCGCACGTGGGGGAAGAGGACGAGGATCGATGCCGTCGATCGCGCGCTCGACCGCTCGATCACGATACGAAGCCGTTCCTCCTAGTCGAGGTTCCGTTCTCAACCGTGGGCGATCGAGGATCGATCCTCAGGACACACTGCCCGGCCCACGGGCGGATCGATCCTCAGGACACTGCCCGGCCCACGCAATGACCCTCACGACACTGCCGAAGCCGACGGATCGATCCTCAGGACCATGCGTGGTCACGGATGCAGGACGGTGATCGACACCGCGGGCAGCGCTTGCGTCCCGCGCACACGAGCGAAGTAGATTCCCGCGCTCACCGGGCGCCCTTGATTGCCGTTGCGGTCCCACCACACTTCGTTTACCGCGGAGCTCGAGAGCTGCTCCGACCAGACGCGCCGTCCCGAAGGGGTGAACACTTCCACGACAGAGGGCTCGAACGTCTCGGAGGCCGCTTCCCATCGCAGCCACGTGCCGCGCTCCACCGGGTTGGGCGAAGGAGGGAGCATGCGTCCCAAAGAAGCCGTGACCTGCTCCGGGGCCGCCGTCACATCCGCGAGATCGAAGGAATAGAACGAGCGTCCATACGTCGCCGCCACCAGCACCCGGTTCGCGACGTCCAACTCGAGATCGGTCACGACCACGTTGGGCAGCCCCGAGCCCATCGCGCTCCAACTCGCCCCTCCATCGAAGGAATGGAACATGCCGACGTCCGTCGCGACGTAGAGCCATCCTTCCTGGTGCGGATCGGCGATCAGATCGTTGACCGGGGCGTCGGGCAGGTTGGACGAGATCGAGGTCCAGTTCGCCCCGCGATCCGTCGTGCGATAGAGGCGCGGGAGCGGTTCGTTCCACCGGAATCCAGAGAGCGTGACATACGCGCCCAACGCGGCGAAAGGATCGGGTCGAACCGAGGTGACCCAGCGATCCGGCAGGCTTCCGCTCACGTCGACCCAGGAGGTGCCGCCGTTGGTCGATACCTGGACGTATCCGTCATCGCTTCCGGTCCAGAGGATGCTTCCGTTCAGCGCAGAGATCCCGATCGTGGTGAGCGTTCCATTGACCTGACCCGCGTTTCCGGAGTGCGGTCCCCCCGTGAGATCGGGGCTCACCGGAGTCCAGGAGTTGCTGCTCGTCGACCGGTAAAGCCGGTTCGTCCCGAAGTACCGCCGATTGGGATCGGTCGGATCCTGCGCGATCGGACTGTTCCAGTTGCGGCGATCGCTGCCCCCGATGCCGGAGGTGGCGTCTCCGAAGGAGCTCCCCCCGTTCGAGGAAAAGCCCAGGCTCCCGTATTGGTACTGGGCCCAGACATGATTCGAGTTCGCGGGCGAGACGAGCGGACCGAATCCATCTCCACCGAAGATGTTGGTGAAATCGTCGATTCCGCCCGAGAGCGTGCGCACCGTGCCGTTGTCCTGCGCGCCTCCATAGAGCGCGTTCGGATTGCCGGCGTCGAGCGCCACGCGATAGAACTGCGTGATCGGCTGATCGGGGAGAAAGCTCCAGACGTTGCCGCCGTCATTGGAACGGTAGAGGCCGCCGTCGTTGCCCGCATACATCACCGGATTCGCTCCCGGTCCGAAGTCCATCGCGTGGTGATCGACGTGCATCTCGCTGCCGACGTTGCTCCAGCTCGCTCCTCCGTTCGTGCTGCGATAGAACTCGAAGCCCGCCACGAAGATCCGGTTGGGATCGGCGGGATGCGTGCGGATGTTGCCGAACCACCATCCATAGCTCGAGTACACCCCCGCGAGCGCTCCGTCACTCGTTCGGGTCCAGTTGAATCCGCCGTTGGTCGAGCGATAGACCCCGTCGAAAAATCCGGTGCGGTCAGCGTAGATCGCGTGCATTACGTTCGGCTGGGACGCACACAGACTGAGTCCGATCCTGCCATCGTTCGCATTGGGCGCCGGCAATCCGCCGCCGACCACGCTCCACGTCTCACCGCCGTCGGTCGTGCGATGCACGGCGCAGCGCGGGCCGCCGTAGTCGTACGCTTCGGGCTGTCGCAGTCGTTGCCAGATCGCGGCATAGAGCACATCGGGATCATCCGGACGTTGGATCAGATCGACGGCGCCGGCATCGTCCGCCACGAACAGGACGCGCTCCCAGGAGTCGCCGCCGTCGGTGCTGCGATAGACGCCGCGCTCCTCGCTCCGCTCCCAGAGGAGACCGAGCGCGGCCACGAAGATTCGGTTCGGATCGGTGGGATCGATCCGGATGCGTCCGATTGCGCCGGTCTGTTCGAGGCCGAGCGGTTCCCAGCTCGTTCCCGAATCGGTCGAACGGAAGAGTCCAGCTCCGCCATAGGCCACGCTTCCGCCGCCGGGGTTGACTTCCCCGGTCCCGACGTAGATCACACGCGAGTCGAACGCGTCGATCGCGAGCGCCCCGATCGAGAGCACCGGTTGATCGTCGAAGATCGGCATCCAGTGCAGGCCGCCGTCCGTCGTGCGCAGTACGCCTCCTTCCGCAGCCGCGGCATACACGATCTGCGGATTTTTCGGGTCGACCGCAAGGTCGGTGACCCGTCCTCCGATGTCGGTAGGCCCACGGAACGTCCACGCCGCGCTTCCTCGATTGGCTGCGCGCATCTCGCGAGCGGTCACCTGCGCGGCGCGCCAGCGCTCGAGCGGAATGCCCTCGAACGGATAGGTCCTCTGAGCGAGGAAGTACCGGTCAGGAGCACGCATCCCGCCCAACTTTTCTCCCTCCTCCTCGGATTCCTCGACGGCGCCCGTTTCGGCCTCGCTCTGGACCGCGATCTGGGCTCTGCTTCGTTCTTCGATCCGGCTCGAGACCTGGAGCTTGCGCGCGACCGTGCCCGTTTCTTGCAGGAGCACGATCCAGGCGATGGGCAGCAGACACAGGGGGATCCACCAAAGACGCGCGGAACGACGAGACAACAGCCACCTCCCGAAAGAAAGGATCGAGGGAATACCGCCGCGGTAGGCGAGAGCGCTTCCGAGCCGCGGAGCGCGTCTACGAGTATACCGGTCCGATCGCGCCGGCTGCCAGTTCGCCGGATCTGCGAACCGGGCGGCGAATCCCATTCACGAATCAGTTGCTCGAACATTCCCGTGGAAATCCGCTTGCTCCGCCGACTACGTGACCGGAGAGTAAGTTCCCATGGACAGCACTGCCTCCACCTCGGAGCTCGCGAGCGACCTGCTCGGTCTGCTCGAGATTCAATCCGTGACCGGCGCCGAGAGCGCGCTCGCCGCGGTGCTGGAGTCGCGTTTTCGAGAGCGCTTGCCCGCCGGACTCGCCGCGCGCCGATTCGGCGACTCTCTGGTCGTCGCTCCGGATGCGATCTTCCACGGAAAAGGCGGACCCCGCCCGCTCGTCGTGCTCGCCGGGCATATCGACACCGTCCCGATCGGGGAGGCGTGGCCTCCGGAAGTGCGCGGTGATCGAATTTTTGGCCGCGGCGCCGCAGACATGAAAGCGGGCGTCGCGGTGATGCTGCGTTTGCTCGAAACGCTTCCTCAGCAAGTAGGATTCGCCGATCGCGCCTACGTGTTCTACGCGGGAGAGGAAGGGCCGGCCGCTCAGAACGATTTGCCGAACGTGCTCGAGGTGGTTCCGCGACTGCAGCGCGCCGATCTCGCCATCCTGCTCGAGCCGACCGCGGGCGCGCTCGAGCTGGGATGCCAAGGCTCCCTGCATGCGCAGGTCACCTTTCGCGGACGTCCCTGCCACAGCGCGCGGCCCTGGCTCGGATTGCATCCCCTGCCCGCGGCGCTGCCTTGGCTTGCGCAGGTGTTGCAGCATCCGCCCCGCCCGGTTCGGATCCAGGGAGTCGAGTTCATCGAAGTGGTCACCGTGACGCAGCTGCGGAGCGGAGAAGCGCGCAACATCCTGCCAGGGAGCGTGACGGTGAACGTCAATCTACGCTATCCGCCCGATCGATCGGCCGAGGAAGCCGAAGCGTTCGCGCGCTCGCTCTGTCCGGCGCCGCGTCCTCTCGTCGAAGCATCCGATAAGGAAAACGAAAAAGTCGGAATCGAGGTCGAGATCATGGATCACGCGGTCGCGGGCACGATCCCGATGGAAGCGCCGCACTACCGGCACCTGCTCGAGTCGACCGGTCTGCCGCGCCGCGCCAAACAGGCATGGACCGACGTGGCGCGATTTTCCATCTTGGGCGTTCCGGCGCTCAACTGGGGTCCGGGCGATCCGCGCCTCGCGCACACTCGCAACGAGGAAATCGAGATCTCGCAGCTCGAGGAGGTGTACCGGCAGATGGAACGATTCCTTCGCGGATCCGGTCCCGATCGCAGTGGCGAGGAGACGCCGTCATGAGCGCCTCCCGTCCCCGCAATTCCGCGTTCGCGGATCTGCAGTCCTACGCTTTCGTCCGGCTCGACGAGGCAAAAGCGCGCGCCCGCGCGCGCGGAGTCGAAGTGATCGACTTCACGATCGGCGATCCAAAAGAGGAGACGCCGCGTTTCGTGCGCGATCGGGTCCGCGAAACGCTCCCGGACCGGAGCAGCTACCCGCCGGCAGTCGGCCTTCCGGCACTGCGGGGAGCGATCACCGCCTGGGTCAGCCGCAGGTTCGGAGTCTCGCTCGATCCGGATCGCCATCTCACCCCGGCGAACGGCTCCAAGGAAGCGGTCTACTCGATCCATCAGGCATTGGTGGATCCTGGCGGCGACCGGCGCATCGTGTGGATCCCCGATCCCGCCTATCCCGTCTATGAAATCGCGGCGCGTTTCGCGGGCGCGGAGGTGCGCCCTCTTCCGCTGGTGCCGGATCTCGGATTTCTTCCCGACCTGTCCGCGCTCGATCCGGATCTGCTCGACCGCACCGCGCTCCTCTGGACCAACTATCCGAACAACCCAACCGCCGCGACCGCGGGCGCGCATTTCTTCGAGGAGGCATTGCGCCTGGCGCGCGCACACGGATTCTGGCTCGCCTCCGACGAAGCCTACTCCGAGATCTACTTCGATCAGCCCCCACCGAGCGCGCTCAGCGCAGGGCTGGAAAACCTCATCGTGTTTCAGACGCTGAGCAAGCGATCGGCGATGACCGGATATCGATCCGGCTTCATGGCGGGCGATCCGGAGCTGATCGAGATGTTGAAGCGCGTCCGGCCCAGCCAGGGCGTCGCCACCCCCACGTTCATCCAGGAGGCGGCCATCCTCGCCTGGGGTGAAGAAACGCACGTCACCCATTTGCGCGAGATCTATCGCCGCAAGAGAGATCGCATCCTTCCGGTCCTGCAGCGCGCGGGTATCGACGTCGCTCCCTCGAACGCGACCTTCTTCCTGTATTTTCGAGCTCCTGAGGGGGAGACCTCGCAGTCGTTCGTGGAGCGGATGCTGGAAGCGGGCCTGGCGATGGCGCCGGGCGAGATGTTCGGCGAGACTGGATTCGGGTGGGTGCGCATGGCGCTCGTTCCCACCGAGGAGGAGTGCGCCCGAGCCGCAACGATTTTGGAACGTCATCTCGGAGGCGCTCGATGAGCGAACACGATTTCCAGCCGGCGCGCCGCGTCCTCGAGGCCGCGTGGTCCGATCCCGAGCAGCGCAGCGATCCGCGGGTCTCGGAAGCGGTCGAGGTGGTCTGGGCGGCTCTGGATCGCGGCGAGCTGCGCGTTGCGTCGCCGGTGGCAGACCAGTGGGTAGTCCACGAGTGGGTGAAGGCGGCGATCCTCCTGTACTTCTCGCTCCATGATTCGACGCCGCTCGAGTCCGGAATCTTCACGTACCACGACAAGGTCCCGTTGAAGCACGACTTTCCCGGAGTCCGCGTCGTTCCTCCTGCCACGGTCCGTTACAGCGCGCACTTGGAGCCGGGCGCTGTCCTGATGCCGTCGTATGTCAACGTCGGCGCATATGTCGGAGCCAACACGATGATCGACACCTGGGCCACGGTGGGGAGCTGCGCTCAGGTCGGCCGCAACGTCCATGTCTCCGGCGGAGTCGGGATCGGCGGCGTGCTCGAGCCGATGCAAGCCACGCCCGTGATCGTGGAGGATGGAGCGTTCCTCGGGTCCCGCGTGGTGCTCACGGAAGGGGTGCGGATCGAGCGCGAGGCGGTCCTCGGAGCCGGAGTGATCCTGACCGGTTCCACGCCGATCGTGGACGTGCGCGGCGCCGCTCCGGTGATCACGAAGGGAAAGATCCCCCCGCGCGCGGTCGCCATCCCCGGAACGATGCCGAAGAGCTTTCCCGCCGGGGAGTTCGGCGTGCCGTGCGTTCTCCTCATCGGAGAGCGCAAGGCGTCCACCGATCTCAAGACATCTCTCAATCAAGCTCTCCGCGACTATCCACTCGCAATCGGATGAGCGAAGACCGTCCCGCCCACACCGCAGGGGAAACGATGAAGATCCGCGATGTCCCACGCCTTTCGGCCGAACAGCTCTGCTGGCGCTGCGATCCCGCGAGCCTCGGCTTCGAGCGCGTCGACGAGCTGACTCCCGTGCCGGGAG
>CAMPIC010000058.1 GCA_946886185.1 uncultured bacterium | reverse complement strand
CGCGAGGCCGCATCGACCAGCTGTTCTACCGGCCGGATCACGCGCTGCGCGACGAGCCGCGCGTGGACCAATGCAAATCCGACCACGAGGGCGCTGATCACCAGGAGGCGGAGCCGGAGCCGGCTCAGGAAGCGCGCTTCCATGTCGGTCGATCGCTCGAGCCGGAAACTGGCTGACAGCGGGCCCAGCAGATCGGGGAGCGCCGCGTCCTGGACCTGATACTCCCCCGTGTCGTTGAGACGAGTCGTCACGACCGGCTCGCCTTCGGCCAGGAAGCTCACTTCGCATCGTGTGATGCGCCGGATCCGCTCGGTCATTTCATCGTCGAGACGCAGCCCGTGGCGCAGCACGCCCACGAGGCGGCCGCCCGCGATGACCGGCACCGTCACCGTCTGATAGATGGCGCCGTTCAACACCCGCGTGCCGCGCGCGACGCGTCCTTGCAGCGCCTCGGCCACGTCCGCCTGGTTAGACACGCTTTGCGGCAGGTTCCCGTAGTGCACGCGCAGCGCAGGGTCGGTCCGGTTGGACACCGCCTGCAAGGCTCCGTTCGCGTCGATCACTTCGAAGAGGTCACCTCCCAAAGTGGCGGCGAATTGATCGGCGATGCCCTGCAGAGTGCGCCGGAAGGCGAGGTCTTCTTCGATTCCGGGCTGAGCGAGCATGGCGAAGAACTTGGGATCGCGCGCCACGATCCGGCTCTGCGTGACCATGTCCTCGGAGCGCGCGTCGATGAGCGTGAGCGCCACACCCTGCGCGACGGTCAGCTGCCCCGCGACTTCTCGTTCCATCTGCTCGCTCACCTGGACTTCTACCAGCGCGGAGGTAGTGAGAACGATGAGCAGCGTCGGAACCAGGGTGAGCGCGAAGATCCTGCGGCCGAGCCCGCGAGGTATGGGGGGAGAGGCCGTCTTCGAGCCGGGCTCGCGCAACCAGTGTGGCAGTTGCTGGCCAATCCGACTCCAGACGGGGCGCATGTTAGAGACTGATCTCCACTTCGAGCGGCGACTGGGCCGTCACGTCCACGTCGATCGTTTTTCCGGGCACGTCCGGATGCCATACCGTGAGCCGATGCTTTCCGGCAGGCACGTCGAGAAGTCCGAACCGTCCGCCGGCGTCGGGCTGCGTGAAGAAGCGATTGGGGAGCACGAGGATGACGGCGTTCATGTCGGAGTGGATGTCGCAGAACACCCGCACTTCGCCCGGATTGGGAAACGTCACCGTGCTGTTTCCCCCCTCCGAGTACCTGCCCAGATCGAATCGCTTCGTGGCCGAGTAGGAAAAGACGTTGTGATAGAAAGGGTCGCGATTGGGAAAGTCGACCGATTCCTTGACCATGATCGGCAGGACGCGCGGAACGAACGCCATTCCCGATTGGGTCAGCTCCGCGCGAGGATGGGACGCGCGCGGTGTGGAAGAAAGCGTGGAATCGGGCTCCAGGTAGACGACCACGTCGGAATAGCCGCCCGCCTCCGCCTCGGACACATCTCCTCCGGAGTGTTCATGGGCTCGGCCCGGATAGGCGTTGAATTTGGGCGCCGGCGGCTTGGGCGCGAGGTGGATGACTCCGGAAATCCGCCCGGCCTCTACTGAAGAAGGGAAGGCGAGAATGAGAGCGGCCGCCAAGGGTCCGAGCAGGCTCGCGCCCCACCTCGTCCGAAGCGACCCTACGAACCGGTCCGATTTTGCAGGCACGGGATTCGACCCTCCTTGGTCCCGCGCAGCGGGCACGCCCCGAGCACATCCCTGATGCTCCTTCGGCGGACGCCCGTCAAATCTTTACCAGTCGCGTGGTTGTCCTCCCACGAGCGCGCTCAAGGAAGCAAAATGGCCCGGCGCGTACCCAGCTCGCTGCCTCCGGAGAAGATCCGGATGAAGTAGCTGCCCGCCGGCAACGTCTCCCCCGCGTTGCCTCGTCCGTCCCAGGAGAGATTCTGCGCCCCCGCGGTCATCTTCCGGTGGACCAGAGTGCGCACGCGGCGGCCGGCGATGTCATGAATGGTCACTTCGGTGTCCCCGGTGCGGTCCAGCTCGAACTGGATCGATGCTCCATCGCGGGACCCCGCCGCGGGAGCGAACGGATTCGGATGCAGCCGGATGGGAGCGCGGGCCGCGATCGCTTCCGGAGCCGCGGCCGGGTCATCGAGATCGCCGGTGACGACGAGCGCGTATCCCTGCGGATCGCCCACCACTTGCCGCGCGCGGACCCGAACCGTCCAGGTCGTGGGCACGAATCCGGGCAGGATCGCCATCTCGACGTTGTTGAGCGGATCAGGAGCTCCGATGTCGGTGGAGACTCCGTCCACGATCGCGTTCCCGAAGTAGGTAACGATTCCGTCGGTGATCTCCAGATCGAGATCGTTCACGGGGGCGAAGGCGGCGCCGACCGTGGCCGGCTCGTCGGTGAAGACGAGCGTGACGCGCGTGATGCCGCCGCCGTGCGCCTCGATCTGGTACTCGCGGACCTCGTCGGTCACGAGCCCCTCCGCGTGGCGGACGTCCCAGAGCTGGAGCACGCGATGGTCACCGGAAAAGTACACCGCGTCATCGAGGAGCAGCCGCCCCCATCCTTCTTGATTGGACGGATATCCGGCGATCCCGCTCATGTCCACCGTCGCGTTCAACAGCGTCGCCTTCACGAGCGCGCCGGTTGGAACGAAGGCGTCTTCCACTTTCGCGACGCCGGAAGGATGCCAACCCTCTTCGTAATACTGCCGCACCAGGGCGGCCGCTCCCATGACCGCGGGACAAGCCATGCTCGTGCCGCTCGAAGAGCTCGTGCCGCAGGGAGTGGTGGACGCGGACACGGTGCTCCGGCCCGGAGCATAGATCTCCGGCTTTCTCCGGCCGTCGATGGTGGGGCCGGTGCCGCCCGACGAATGTTGATCCTGGTCCGGGGTGTCGCGCGTCGCGCCGACCGCGAGGCAGTTCTTCGCATTTTCCGGAGTGCGCAAGATCGCGGTGTTCGTGACCGCGAAACCGACCAGCGCATCCTCGTTCATCCTGCTGAAGAGATCGATGTCGCGCGCCCAGGTGGTGTACTGCATCGTCCCATCGTCGCCCCAGGAGTTGGTGTGGACCCGCGCGCCGTCGTCGTGCGCGAACTGCAGATACTCGGCGAGATTCGAGGTCGTATTGCCGAATCCCGTGAGGTCCGCTCTGTTGGTGTGCGAGATCCTCGCCTGATATGCCAGACCGGCGTTGGCGGCGACTCCCTGGATCGGTTCCTGATCGCCCGCGATGGTGCCGGCGGTGTGGGTGCCGTGGGATTGCGCGCCCTGGCCCGTGCTCGAGCGGTATGCCACGACCTTGCGATGGTTCGGGCCGGGCGTATTGTCGACCGGATCCATGAAGTAGCAGCTGTCCATCTTCAACAGACCGTCGATGTGTCCGACGATCTGGCCGGCGCCACGAATGCCGCGATCCCAGAGCGGAGTCCCGTCCAGCACGTTGCTCTGCAGGATCCAGCCGTTGGAGTCGTTTCGATCCGTGATCTCCGGCCACTCCTCGATCCACTGCACCGCCGGGATCTGCGCGATCGATTCGATCTGTGCGGGGCGCGCGCGCACCTGGAGACGCTGCGCGTACGCGCCATCGTCGACCGCCAGGACCACGGCGCCGGTCCCCTCGACCGCCGCCGCAGCGGCGCGCAGATCCTCGCCGGGAAAGACCTCGACGGTCAGCCAGAAGTGATCGTCCGCGGCGCGAGCCAGGTCGGCGTGTTCGCGGGAGCCGATCTCGGGGCTCACTTTGTATTCGGCCCGGTACTCCCCGACCCAACGCACCATCTCGGCGTCGAGAGCCGCTTCTTCCTCCACGCTGGCCCGAACGAGCAGCGCGCGATTGGGGATGTATCCGATGATGTCGACTCCGGATTGCTCGATCCGCGCTTTGGCCTCTTCGTCGATGGGCCGGTCGAACTGCACGATGAGATACTCGCTGCTCGCACGGCTCGCGCCGGAGACTCCTTGCTTGGACACGGGCGGCATTTGACGGGTGTCGAAGCTCGTCGCCTGGAGAAGGATCCGATAGGGGTCGGAGACCGATGCACGCGCGGACCATTCTTCGATCGCGTGAGCGGATCGGGGCAGGAAGACGGCGCAGGTGAACGTGGCCAACAAAGCCCAGCGGACGGATGAGGTCGAGCGGACGGCGGGGCGCCTCGAGATAGCAACCACCAATCGATCCTCCTTGCACATTCGGACGGTCACTCGCATTCGAACGAATCGTGAGTTTCTGCGGAGGGTGCGACGCGAGCTCCGGCGGCCCACGCTTCTGACCTCGTCCGCGCGATGATGATGCCGCACGGCGTGCGCAGGGTCTGCACTCGATCCGACGATTTTATCACAGGAACATCGGGTTCGGTTGCTTCGCCACGGAGAAACGTGACGACTCTTCGCATCGAGTGAGTCATTAGAGGACAGAGTGAGTCATATAGGTACATCTTGCCGATCGGAAGCTTTGACTCAGGCAGGCGACTCGGGAATGGTGGGCAAGGGTCGCACCGATTTCACTCCGAGCTCGGACAAGAGAACTCCCGATACGACCAAGCCTCCTCCGATCCATCCGATCCAGCTCATGCGCTCGCCCAGCAGGAGCATCGACGTGAGCGCTGCGAACACCGGCTCCGTTGCAAAAACGACCGCGGTGCGCGCGGGCGTCAGCAAAGATTGCAGGCGGATTTGTAGGAGAGTGGCCAGAAATGAGACACCGATGCCGGTCAGCGCAATCATCGCGATCAACCGCCCGCTCCACGCGATGCGCGGAGCAGGTTCGAGCCAATAGGAAAGGCCGCCGGTCAGAATCGCGGTCACGAGCAGCTGCGACGTGAGGAGCGAGAAGGTCTCGTGGGAGCCATAGCGGGTCAGCAGCACGACATGGAGGGAAAACAGGATCGCACACGCGAGGGTCCACGAGTCGCCCGTATCCCAGCTCCCTCCGGCGGGATCGGTGATCAACCAGATGCCGTAGACGGCCAATGCCAGCCCGAGCAAGGTATGCGGCGCCGGACGCCTGCCCAGAAGAAAGATTCCCCACAGCGGAATCGCGACTACGCCGGCGCCGGTGATGAATGCGGAGCGCGAAGGGCTGGTCTCCACCAATCCGATGGTCTGCGCGGCATAGGAAGCGGCGAGGACAGCTCCGAGAGGAACGCCCCACCCGAACGCGGCTCGCACTCCAGGGCGCCGGCGTACCAGGAGCAGCGCGAATGCACTGGCCAGAGCGAAGCGAACGGAGAGGAACGCGAGCGGCGCGGCGAGCTCCAAGGCGGCTTTCACAACCACGAAGCTGGCGCCCCAGAGAAGCGACACGAAGAGCAGGCCGGCGGTCGGACTCCAGCGATTCATCGCGAGCACGCTCGAGGCGGGAAGGAGAATCGTCGCGGTTTCCGAGGATTCGATCGCCCTATGCTATTCTGAGAACGCATGGATTCTCCCGGACGCAAGGGCTCGCACGATCGTCGAAATCGGGCCGACGCGTCCGATCGCTGGACTTCCCTTTCTCATGCTGAGCTGCTCCCCTTCTGTCTCGACGACGCGCCCGGCGCATGGGAAGAGTTCCTCCGCCGCTTCTCCGATTTGATCTACTCGACGCTGCGCAAGTACTCGCTCACCGAAGACGATCGGCTGGAAGCGTATCAAGCCACCATCGTCGCGGTGAGCGAACGGCTCATCCAGCTGCGCAGCCCGGAGAGCCTGGTTCCCTGGATCATCGGAATCTCGATGCGGCAAGCCGCCATGCGCATCCGGACGTATGCGCGCGAGAGCATAGAGCAGATCGAAGACGCTCACCACGCCCGGAGACTCGATCCGCATGCGCCCGACTTGCTCCCGCCCGAAGAGATCGAGCGGCTGCAGAGCGCTCAACAGCTGCGCGAGGGCCTGGCTGCGCTCTCCGAGAGGTGCCGCCGCATGCTCACTGCTCTCTTCCTCGACGAACCGCCTCTCGATTACCGGGAAGTAGCGGAGCTGGAAGGCCTTTCCATGGGAAGCGTCGGTCCGATTCGGGGACGCTGCCTGGAGCGCCTGCGCGATTTTTTCAACGAGAGAGGATGGCTGGAATGAGCCCGTATCAATCGGGCGCAAACTCCAACCACTCCCCGGACGGCCGGAAGGTCGTCCTCGACGCCTCGGCACACAGGAAACCATCCCGTCGAAGGGAGCGCGAGATCTTCAAGTTGAAGAGCAGATCATGAATCCGAATTCCGAAAATCGTTCCAGGCGAGACCGGTTGGAACACGCCGTGCAGACTCTCATCGAGGATCGGCGGGCGGCTGGATCGCCTGTTTCCGAGGAGGAGCGCCTCGACTGGGCGCGTCTCGTCGAGAAGCTCATGTGCCCCACGCTCGAGACCACGCCCGACGGCTGGACGGCGCAGGCCCTCGCGCTGCTCGGAACGGCGAAGCGATCGCTGGGCGCCGAAGCATCGGGCTCGCCCCAGGCGGACCTTATCTCCGAGATCGTTCAGGAAGCGGCCGGCAAGGTGCGGGACGCTCTCGCTGCCGTGCGTGGGGTCCTCGTTTACGACACCGCCGCGCGACCGCTGGCCGGCGTCCGAAACGCGCATTCCCAGCCGCGCCAGATCCTCATCGCGTATCCGGTGGGGCGGCTCTATCTGCAAGTGGACCGGAAGGACGATCGTCTCGACCTCATCGGACAGTTCATCCCCACCGATCGCTCGGGTCTCCCCGACGATCGGAGCGCGCGGGTGACGTCGGGCGCAGACCGGCAGGAGATTCCCCTCCCGGAGAGCGGAGAGTTCCGATTCCAGCTTCCGCTCGAGCCGTCTTTGGATCTCCATCTTCGTTGGGGAGAAGCTTCTTTGATCGAGCATGTAAAGTCGTGACATGCGCGATCGCACGCCGCCGCCGGCCCTAACAGCACCCTCGGATACCACCCTCGCGGAGATTCTCACCTGGGATGAAGAGCGGTTGGGGGCGTGGGGGCGCGCGGCCGGCGCGGGCGCGAGCGATTGGGTCCTCCGGCTCCGCGAAAGAGCCCTTCCCCTTTACGGAAGCGATGCCGCGCAAGCGCGCCGGATCGCGGAATGCGCGCTTCACCTGGCCGCGCGGGTGCATGATCCCATGGCGCGCGGCTGGGCGTTCCGGCTCATGGCCGAAGCGCTCCTCTTCTCGGGACGGCTCAGCGATTCCGATCGGTTCTATCGCCGCGCGGCGACGGCATGGCGGCGCGCGCAGGAGCCGGGTCTGCTCGGGCAGCTCCTGGTCGGGCACCTTCACGTGCTGACCTTGCTCAGCCGCTACGATGCGGCGCTTCGAACCGCGGAGGATGCGCGCCTGCTGCTCGAGCGCGCGGGAGACGATCCCTATCTCGCAAAGCTCGCGATGAACCTGGCGAATCTCCACTTCCGCAAGGATGATCACGCGGCGGCGCTGGACGAGTGCACACGGGCGGCCGAGCTCTTCGAACGCCTGGGCCATCGCGACCCGGTGGTGCTCGGTCTGGAGATCAACCGGGCGGTCGCCCTTTCCAACCTGAACCGTCCCGAAGAAGCGCTGCAGCGATTCGATCGACTCCAGCACGAAAGCGACGAAGCAGGTCTGGACCTTTTGGCGGCGCAAGTTCGGATGAATGCGGCTTTCGTGCATTCGCAGCGCGGCGAGTTCGATCAGGCTCTGGAGCGACTCGGGCGCGCCATTCACTATTTCCGCGCTACCGACCATCCCGCGTTCACCGCCCACTCCCTGCTCAATCGCGCCGAGATCTACCATCACTTGAATCTCGCGGAAGAGGCGTTCGAGCTGGCTACGGAGGCGGAAGGTCTCTTTGCGCGCGCCGGCATGGCCTACGACCGCGGGCAGGCGGTCCATCAGATCGCGCTTTCGGCGCTCGCGGTGGGAGACCTGCGAGCTGCGTTCCGGGCGATCCGCCGCGGCATGCGGATCTTCGAGGCTGAGCGCAATCCCGCGCGCGTGGCATTGATGCGGCTGCTCTGGGCGGAGGCGCTGCTCCAACAGGGGCGCGTCGAGGAAGCTTACGAGCGCGCGAGGGACGCCGCGGCGGCATTCCGCAAGCTCGGGCTGGATCGCTGGGAATCGGCCGCAACGGTCTTGTTGGCGAAGCTCGATAGTCGTCGCGGATACCGGAACCGCGCGGGCCTGCGCCTCGAGCGCGCGCTCGGCAGGACGGTCGACCGGGATCAGCCGCTCGTCGCATATCGCTTGCACGAAGCGCTCGGAACGCTTCGCGACGAAGAGCACGATACGCAGAAAGCGCTCTCCCATTATGAATCGGCGATCGAGCTGCTGGAGTCGCTGCGTCTGCGCATCCCTACCGAGGATTCCAAGATCTCGTTCCTCGAGGACAAAACCCATCTCTTCGACAGGCTGCTGGCCCTGGAGCTGGGAGCACGGCGGCCGTCTCCCGAACGGGTCTTCAGCCTGATGGAGCGGTCGCGCGCGCAGACTCTGTGGGATCGATTTCGCCATCCGGGCGGTCCTGCCATGGAGGCGCTGGCTCCGGGCGTGTCGGCCGTGGAACGCAAAAGTCGGACGCTCCGCTCCGAGCTCGCCTGGCTGCACGTTCGTATCTCCCGACTCGAAGTCGGCACGGCCAAGGAGAGAGCGGCGACCGCGCCCCTGCGCGAACAGCTGCGGGAACGCGAGCGGGAATGGCAGCGCTTGATGCGCGAGTTGCGCGAACAGGAAGGGGCTCCTCTATCCGGAGCCGCTTCCGCGCTCGGCGCCGACCTCGATTCGCTCCGCTCGAATCTGCCCGACGGTTGGGGATTCCTTGCCTTTCATGTGGGGAACGGGTTCGCCGTCGCGCTCGTGGTGGACCGCGCGCGCGTGATCGTCCAGCAGCTCGATCCGGCTCTGGCGCAGCGCCTGACCGAGGCGACGCAGAGGCTCGACTTTCAATGGGGAGCGGCAGCGCTGGAGGCGGCCTATCTCCGCGATGCCGGCGAAGCGGTCCGTTTCCAAAGCGATCATCCCCTGCTCGGCTCGACCCGGGCAGTGCTGGCCGAACTCTACGAGTCGATCTGGGAGCCGCTCGAATCGGTGCTGCGCGATCGCAATTGGATCGTTTCGCCGCATGGGATGCTCCATCGCGTCCCGTTTCCGGCCCTGCTGGGCCCGAACGGCTATCTCATGGAGCGCACCTGCATCGCGATGACACCGAGCGCGCGCATCTGGAACGGAATCGCGCAGAGGAATCGCAAGCCGGGCTGGAGATCCGCCTGGGTCGCCGGAGTCGCATCGGAACGGCTTCCCGGGATCTCGCGGGAGATCGAGTCGGTCGTGAGCCATCTCTCCGGGTGGCGCGTCCAAAGCGACAGTGCTCCGACCCGCTCCACCTTCCTCGCGGCGAGCGACCGGGCCGATCTGATCCACCTCGCGGCCCATGGATCGCTGCGCGCCGACAACCCTGCCTTCTCTCAGCTGCACCTCGCGGACGGTCCGCTCTTCGTCCACGACCTGAGCGCTCTGCGTCTACCTGGCTCGATCGTCGTGCTCACTGCCTGCTCCTCCGGAAGAGGAGAGCGCCTGGCGGGGGACGAATGGGTCGGCCTGGCGCAGGGGTTCCTCCATGCGGGGGCATCCACTGTGGTGACCAGTCTCTGGGCGATCGAGGATCGAGCCACCGCTTCTCTCATGGATGGCTTCTATCGCTCCCTCTCGCGCGGCGCCTCCATCCCGGAGTCCCTCCGGAGCGCGATGCTCGAGACCAGCCGGGAGCTGATCCATCCATGGCAATGGGCGTCGTTTTCCACGAGCGGAGGGCTCGATGGACCGGCGCCCGATATCGGGAAATCCATGGGGCCATCGGAATCGACGACGTTATCCAACCGCTTTCCACGACCAAGACGAAAAACGCGAGCCTTGCGATGGCGCGATGGCGTTCCGATCTGGTACCCTTGCGCATCCGGGGCTCTCACTAGGCGGATGAACTCTGCCGATTCGAGGGCGCTATGACATCGATTCGCTTGCTCCGACAGCTCCCGGCCTTCTTTCTTGCGCTCACCATGGTGTTCGGCCTGGCCCAAGTCTCCAGGGGCCAGGCCGAATGCGACTGCGCGCCAAACCTCGTTCAGATCACGCTCGTGCCCGGTGTGAACAT
>CAMPIC010000057.1 GCA_946886185.1 uncultured bacterium | reverse complement strand
AGTATCAGAAAGCCGCGGAAGTCTCCGATAATCCGCTCGCGGCGGATGACTGGTTGGCCGCCGCAGCGGCCTACGGCGAAGCCGGCAACTCCGAATCGGCGCGACAGGCGTATCAGAAGATCGTCGACGACTTTCCGAGCTCGATCCACTTGATGGATGCCAAGCTGCGTCTGGCCGAGATCGCCGCTCGTCAAGGCTGACCGGATCAGCGTGCCACGGCCACGAACCCCGGCGCACCTTCCAGCTTTTCCAGTAGACGGTTGAGCTCGTCCAGGGGGACGTCGTCCAGCTTCCGCTCTCGCTCGTCGATGCTGTCGGGATCCTCGCCTTGGAGGAGCGCCAACCCCGCCGCGTACGCGCTGTTCAGGCGGGTGATGCGGCGCATGAGTCCCCGCCCGCGCAAGGACGCGGCCGACTTCCGGATCTCCCCGTCGCTCGCGGGATCGTCGCGCAGCGTCTGCGTCGCCGTGAAGAAGCGCTCCAGGACCGTGCGGCTGTTCTCGGGGCGGGTTCCGGCTCGCGCGGTCCAGGTCCAGGTCCCCGGAGCGATCCGCTCGATCGACGATCCGATCGAATACGCCAGCCCCTCCCGCTCGCGCACTTGAAACGCCAACCGATCCGAGAGAAGCCGATTGGCAATGACGAGCGCCGCGCGCTCCTCCGGCTCGATCTGGAGCAGGCGGATCAGCGCGACCTGCGACTGCTCGGAGCCGACTTCTTCGAGCAGGAGCGGCACGGGGGAGGCAGGCATCTCCATCTTGTCCCAGGAATCCGGCTGCACCGCCACGATGCGTTGCAGAAGCGACGCGTAGCTGGGTCCATCCGCGCCGCTTCCGAGCGCGCGTCCGGCCGTTTCCTCGAAGAGCGGCGAGGCCCATGGGCCCGCTTCGTGCGCGGGCACGGGAATATGTCCGAACGAGCTCTCGAGTAGGCCGCGAAGCGAATCCGCGGGCATCCCACTCGCCACCGCGAGGAGGAATCCGCGAGGATCGAGATAGCCCTCCGCGAATGCGGTCAGCTCTTCGAAGGTGATCGGCTCGAGCGTCCGGGGCGTCCCGAAGACTCCGCCCGGCCGATCCTCGAACAGCACCGAAGCGATCTGACGGTCGAGCGTGGCTCGACTCGATCCCCCGCTCTGCTCGGCGCGACGCAGCAATGCCGTCTGGGCCGTTTCGAAATCGGATCGCTGCAGTCGAGGTTTCGAGACGATCTCCGCGAGGAGCGGGAGCGCGGTCCTCGCGTAACGGTCGAGCGACTGGAATCGGACATAGGAGAACTCGGGCACGCTGTAGAAATCGTCGTACGGGACGAAGGGGCTATCCGCGGTGGTGAGCTGCGCGCCGACCCGGTCCAGCTCCAAGGCGAGCGCCTCGGCGCTCTGCGTGACGGTGGCGGTTCCGAGCATGGAGTGGAGCAACTCCGCCATCCCGGCACGTCCTTCCGGCTCGCGGGCGGATCGATCCCGGACGAACAGATGCGCGGCCAGCACCTCGCTCTCGGGACCGGAGCGCGCCAGCACCTGGATCCCATTGCTCAGGACGAAACGTTCCCACCGGTGTGCCGCTCCGAGACTCGATCTTGAGCCCGCTTCCTCGGACGACTCCGCGGCGGTCGACGTGCCCGATGCTGCGGAGATCGGAGAGGGGAGGAGCACACTTACCCGAAGCGGATCGCCCCCCAACGGGAGTGAGGTGGAGTCCAGATCCTCCAGGGTGAGGGCGCGCAGCGCGGGCAGCTCGTTCGCCACCGCCGCCAATCCGCGCGCCGCCAGCGCATCCCCCCGATAGATTCCGTAGTAGTGCGGCTTCTCGCGCAGGAAGATCTCCTCGGTCTCGACCCGGCGCCGCCATGCCTCGAACGGTTCCTGACCGAGCGGACGGCGTTGCATCGAGGCGACGGCCTGGTTCAACCGACCGACTAGGCCCTCCACGCCAACGTCCGCGGTCAACACCCAATCGAGCGACTGGATCGAGAAGCCGGGATACTCCTGGAGCGACACGGCCAACGACTGCGTGGCGCCGGGCCAGGCCTCCTCGATCGCGCGCCGCAGAGGCGATTCCTCCCCTTCACAAGACAGTTGAAATCGCGCCTGGAACGCCAAGAAATCTCGACTCTTGGGGTCCGGCCCGATCCAGGAGGCGCGGATCCGGGGCGCATCCCGCCCGGTGACGTGGTAGGTCACCATAAGCCCCTCGGGCGCGGGCGGCGCCGGGCTCTCGAAGATCTCGGTCCCGAGCGCCGGGAGCGAGCCGACCCGCGCCTCGAGCGAGTCGATCGCCGCGGCGGGATCGAGATCCCCGATCAGGACGAAGGTCATCCGTTCGGGGGAGTAGTTGCGCTCGTAGAACGACTGGATCTCGTCGCGCGCGATCGTCTCGATCGAGGTGTCCGAGCCGAGGGTCGGCAATCCGTACCCGGTCGGGCCGAAGAGGTCGAGATCGAGGATCCGCTCCTCCGCGTAGTCCGGGGAGGAAGCATCGCGCGCGAGCTCCTCCAGGATGATTCCCCGCTCCTTCTCGACCTTCTCGGGCGGAAGCGTCGAGTGGAACAGCATGTCGGTCTGCACCGCGAACGCGTCCCAGCAGTTTTCCGAAGGCGCCAGGATCATGAACACCACGTGCGTGGCGCGCGTGGACGCGTTGTGGTAGGTCCCGAGCAGGTCCATCTGGTCGTAGATCTGCTCCTGGGTCCGGGTCTGCGTCCCGTTGAAGAGCAGATGCTCGAGGAAGTGGCTCGCTCCCTGGTTTGCCCAGCTTTCGGAGCCCGAGCCGCCCGGGATCACGGCGACGATGCCGACCGCCGGAGCGGCATGGTTTTCCAGGATGAGGTAGCCCGCTCCGTTGGAGAGATATCCCCATCGCAGCGCCGGATCGACCAGCGCCGTGCTTGCCGAGCCAGAGTTTGGGAGGCCTGGGAGGATGGTCGCCGCCAGCAGGAGCGCCGCTCCAACCACTCGCGCCAGGGGTCTCGCCCGGTGAGCTCGATGATGACGTCCCATGGGGATACGGCTCAACGCTTGAGCTCCCGCTCGAGGAAGGTGCGGTCGTTCGCCGTACGGATCGAACGCTTGGCCTCAGGGCCTGCCAGGAGGCATTCCGCCGCTTCGGAGAGCTGGGTCCAGGAGAACTCCCAGGCAGCTTCGCCGGGATCAGAAAGGCCGCACGCCTCCAGGAGGGAGGGACCAGCGGCAACCTGGGCGATCTGGATCCGATCTTCGGAGGACGTTTCCCCGATTGCCTCGATGACCGACTTCTCGCCCGCGGGCCGATACAGATCGAATACGGTGCGAGCTCCGGTTACGACGAGCGAGTCGCCGCGCTCGGTCAGAGTCCACTCATACCCGCCCCTGCGCCAGCCTTCCGCGGAATCCAGCTCGCCGGCCACCTGAACGACCAGATTTCGTGGCTGGGTCGCGTCCACCTGGGTGGATGCCTCGACCATCGAACCCGCTTCCACGATCGCGTTCAAACGATAGTCGCTCAATATTTTACCATCGTGGCGGATCCGATTGGCGGCGAACGTCCAGAGGTCGCTGCGGAACCCACCGTCATAGAGTGCCCACCAGAGCACATCGATCCCGCCCTTGGTGGTGACGCGGATTTCGCGGATCCAGAGCTCCCGGTCCGGATCCGAGGCGACGATGGGAAAATCCTGCACGATCGTTCCGGCCTCGTCCTGAACCATATCGACGGCCGGCCACCGGAGGTTGTCCGGAAGCGAGTCGATGACCAGGAGGAGTCCAGGAAGCTGCTCGCCGGGACCGGCCATGTGATCGAAGTAGAACCGGTCCAGCCCCATGAGCCGCATCTGCGCGCTCGAGACGCTGACCGAGCCGAACAGAAGCGCTGCCGCCATGATCCAACGTGCTGCCATTGCTGCCTCCAGGAGATCCACGGGCGCCGAAGTACGCCCGAACGAAATATGCTTTCCCATACTGATCAGGTGGAACTCGATGTCAAGCCTTCACCGGGCACGAGTGCCGAGCCTCACAGTCCCGCGTGCGACACCAAAAGGATTTGCCTGCGCGACTCCTTTCAAGAGCTTCCAGCCCGGGCGCCGTCACCGCCGGCCGAACGGCTTCTCTGCAGTTGAATGTCGCATAAGAACCATTATGTAACGTTGCCGCCGTGGACCGGCCGGGGGATGCGGGTTCCTGGCCTGATCGTGCGTTTCGCCGTGCGGCGCCGGCTGTCCGTGGCGAATCGCCGCTTCCCCGCTCGGCCCCTACGCTGATTTCCAGTGCGCCGGGCAATTCCGCATGTTTCGTCACCCGGACAACCTTTGCGAGGAGTTGAGGTTCGGGGATCGCGCAGACGCGGAAGTCTTGCGCCGCCCACGCGGGCACAGCGGTTGACCCGTGGATCATGTCGAAGGCGATTGCCTCCCACGACTTGGTCACGCAACGACTCGCTTTCGACCGGAAACCCCAACTGGGGCCATCGTGAGAAGTCCTGAATCGACCCGGTCCCACATTAGAGGTGACCGCCGCGCGGTTCTTGCACGACGTCTCGGTAGGGTTTAGCGACCAAAAATCCGGAGTCATCCGGCACCCAGGCTCCCGGCTACGGCCCTTGGAGCCTGGGTCTTTTTTGCCCGATTTCGTCCGTTCAGCTCGCGAGCTCCTGGAGCCTGCGCTCGGCATCCATGGCGAACCAGCGGCCCGGAGCCTTCTTCATCACGGACTCGAAAAGCTTGCGCGCCTCTTTGGCCCGGCCCGCCTGCGCGTCGATCCGGGCGAGGTAATAGGCCGCTTCCCAGCGCCGCTCGTGGTCCTCGTTGTCGTCCATCCATTCGTCGAGCGAGGAACGGACCGGTTCGAGCTCGCCGCCCGCGAGGACGAGGTAGATGAGGCGATCGAGCTGCAGCTCTTTCCGATCTGCTTCGTCCAGCGAAGGCAGGACCAGATCGATCTGCTCCACGGCTTTGGCATGATCGCCGCCCAGGGCGAGAACCTGCGCGTACTCGATGCGCGCGGCAGGATCCTGTTCCGCCCGGTCCGAAAGGCTGTATTGCTGGCTGCGGGTGTCGATGATCTGCGTCATGAGGGGGATGAACTTATCCGGCGGCTGGAATCCGCGCAGGCTCTTGCGGACCTCGCCATCGGGATTGAGGAAGGCGATGGTGGGAAATCCAGTGACTCCGTACGCGGCGGCGATTTCCTTCCGCTTGTCGGCGTCGACCTTGACCGATACGACGCGCTCGCTGAGCGCTTGAACCTCGGGCACGGAATAGGTCTTCTGATCCAGGACACGACACCAGTGGCACCAGGTCGTGTAGAAATCGACCATGACGAACTTGTCTTCGGCGCGGGCGCGCTCCATGGCCGCCTCGAAACTGGGCGCCCAATCGATCTCGTCCGCATTCGCTGCCGCCGGAGTGAGCGCGACGAGTGCGCCCAGGCCGGCCAAGACAGCCTTCCCAAGGAACCTTCCTGACATCGATCCTCCTCGACGCTCCTTTGCAAACATGGGCGTCTCGCCCGCGAATCATGGGCTGCTCGCCCGCAAACATGGGCTGCTCGCCCGCAAACATGGGCTGCTCGCCCGCGAATCATGGGCTGCTCGCCCGCAAACATGGGCTGCTCGCCGCCTACCGCTTCCGCGAGGGCGCACGCTGCTGGGCGCCGCGACCCGCGGCCCGCGGCGGCTCGGTCTTGCGGGACGGCGCCTGCGCATTCACCAACAGGCACTCCAGCGCTGTTTCCTCCGCCGAGCTCGGCAATTGGCCGCTCTTGATCCCTTTTTCGAGCGCGTACGCTCCGTGGATGACCGCCTCCAGACGCTCCGCGCCGGCTCCGCCCCGGGCGAGCTGTTCACGCGCGCGCTGCTGCAGGAGCCAGACAACCCGGAGCACCGGTTCGGTTCCTCCCAAGCCGATCCATTGGCGGACCGAATCGGAGCTGCCGCGCAGGACCGCATCCAGGAGGTCGGACATGTTTCCGAGGAAGCCTTGCCGCATGAGCTCGCGCAGGCGCTCCGCGGTGATCCGTTCTCCCGGCTCCGCCCAGAGGGAAAGCTTCTCGAGCTCTCGCGCCAGCTCCTGGAGACTGGTTCCGATCTTCTCCACCAGGAGCTCCCCGGCGGCCGGGTCGAGGAGGAGTGTGCGCCTTGTGCATTCCCCCTGGATCCACCGCATCGCCTCGGCGGGGCGAGGATGCGCGAACTCGACCGTGGTCAGATTCGAGGCCAGCGCCTCGCAGAACGCGTTCTTCCGCTGGAATTCCCAGAGCGGCAGCTCCGACACCATCACCAGGCTGGAACCGGGATCGGCATCCCGCACGGTCCGGATCAGCTCATCCCGCTCGGCGGCGGAGACGCGCCCGTATTTCTCGATCGAGGAGACCACCACCAGTCGGCGCGGAGCGAAGAATCCCACGATGGAGAACGCGGTCATGACCTGAGCGAGCGGAGTTTCGCCTCCCTGGAATCGCTCGATCGGAGGAGGCGAGCCGTTCGCGGTCAGCGCATCGCGCAGCTCGAGGGTCGCCTGATCGCGCAGCAGGCTCTCCGGTCCGACGAAGAGATAGGCGGTGGCTGGCCCATTCTTGGCAATCGCCGCCGTCCAGTCGGCGTATCGCAGTACTTTCGCCACTCCTCCTCCGTTCGCTTCCTCGCGCGCCTGCTGGCCGCTACCACTGCTCCAACGTCCGGGTCACCACATCGCGCGCGATTTCCTGGATCACTTGCTGGCGCGCTTCACGCTCCGTGGTCAGTCCGCTCGCTCCCCCCGGAACATACACCGCGGTGGCGGTGAGCCGGTCATCCGACCACAGTTCGCGATTCTTCACCATGTCGCGCAGCTGCACCTCGAGGCTCACGACCAGGATGTAGTCGAGGGGCTGCTGGCTGGCGGAGTAGTTGTTCACCTTGTTCTCGTACTGGGTGAGGCGGGCATCCAGCCGCGCATCCGCGGTGCTCGTGGTGCCGAGCTTCAGCCGGCCGTCCTCCACGAACTCCTCGGTGAGCCCGATGGTGACCTCTTGCTCGATCCCGGGTTCGAGCGTTTCGTTTTCGATCGTGGGCACGACGACGGTCTTGATGTAGGAAGGAAGATTCGACCCGGAAAACGAATAGCAGCCTGCGCCGATCGCTGCGCCTCCGATAAAAATGACCGCGAACCAGCGTGGACGAAATGCGCTGGCGCATGCGCGATCGTGGCGCGCGCCGAGGGCAGGATGGCGGTGAGTCCGGGGCATCGGGCGCAGTATAGCGCGCCCGAGGCGGTCCCGGTCATTCGCCTCGCGGAACTACCGCGGCCTCGTGCAGGCCGTGCAGCTTCATCCGATACCGCAGCTTGTCCCGCTTGATGTGGAGCAGCTCCGCGGTCCGGCTCTGGTTCCAGCCGGCCGCTTCCGCCGTGCGGATGATGAGCCCGCGCTCGACTTCTCCGAGCAGCTCTTCGAACGGGATGCCCTCCGCTCCCACCATCCCCTCCACCAGGATGCGGTGCAATCCTTCCAGGACGTCGCCGCTCGCGTTGCCCGCCGCTTTGCTCAATCGGAGATGATGCGCTTCCACCGTTTCGCCGTCCTCCAGCAGAACGGTCCGCTCGCAAACGTTGCGGAGCTCGCGGATGTTGCCCGGCCAGGGGTACTCCACCATCTTCCGCTCCGCCTCGGGGGCGATCCTGCGGAATCCTTTGTGGAAGCTCTTGGCGAACTCGAGGATGAATTGCCGCGCCAGGAGGGGGATGTCCTCGCGGCGCTCGCGCAGCGCCGGCATCCGCACCGGCACCACCATGAGCCGGTAATAGAGGTCTTCACGGAACGCGCCTTTGCGCACCAGCTCTTCCAGATCTTGATTGGTCGCGCCCACGATCCGCACCGACACCTTGATATCTCGCGTCCCGCCCACCCGGCGGAAGCTGCGGTTCTCGAGGACGGTGAGGAGCTTGGCCTGGAGCGTGAGGGACATCTCCCCCACTTCGTCCAGAAAGAGAGTGCCGCCGTCGGCCATCTCCATGAGCCCCTGCTTCTGGGTGCGCGCATCGGTGAACGCGCCGCGCTCGTGTCCGAAGAGCTCGCTCTCCAAAAGCTCGCTCGGAATCGCGGCGCAGTTGATCTCCAGGAACGGCTTGTCCGCGCGCGGGGATTGCGCGTGGAGCAGCTTGGCCACGACCTGCTTGCCGGTTCCGCTCTCTCCGGTGATCAGAACGGTGGTGGTTTCGCTTCCCGCTACTTTCTCGACCGTGTCGTACACCTGCAGGATCGAGGGGGCCGTTCCACGCACGAACTCACGGAAGAAGCGCTCCCGCTCCTGGCGCCGATGGTGTTCGAGCTCGCGCCACATTCGGGCGGATTCCAGCGCTTTGTCGACCACCAGGGTAACCTGCTCGAGATTGACCGGCTTGGTCAGGTAGTCGTATGCGCCCTGCTTCATCGCCTCGACCGCATTGCGGATTTCTCCGAAGGCGGTCATCAGGATCACTGGCATCTCCGGAGTTTCCGACTTGAATCGAGTCAGGAGCTCGATCCCGGAGATGTCGGGCAGCTTGAGGTCGGTGAGAACGAGGTCGGGAGCCTGCTCGTGGAAAAGGCGCAATGCATCCTGTCCCGTCCCCGCGCTGCGCACGTCGTGACCGGCGTCGGCCATGGCCCGCTCCAGGAAATGCCGGAGCGATTCCTGGTCGTCAATGATCAAGATGGAGGACGGCATTCTCGTGCATCCTTTCCGGTTCGGATTCCGGGAGCTCGATCGCAATCGAGGCCCCTCTTCCGGGACGATTGCCCAGGATCAGGCGCCCACGGTGCTGTTCCACGATGGCGTGCGAGAGATAGAGCCCGAGTCCGGTCCCATTTCCTTTGGTGGTGAAGAACGGTTCGAAGGCGCGGCGGATCGCTTCCTCGCTGAGGCCGGGACCGTCGTCCTCGATCACGAAGCGGAAGGGTTGATTGGCGTGGCTGCGGTCCCAGGTCAGGTCGACGCGGCTTCCGGGAGGCGTGGCCTCGATGGCGTTTCGCACCAGGTTGAGCAGAACCTGTTCGAGGCGGGCGCTGTCCACCTCGAGCACCGCACCGCCACCATTCGTCTCCAGGCGCACATCGCGCTCGCGCGCGAACGGACCCAGAGCGCTGCGCACTTTCTGGACGAGGTCTTCCACGCGAACCGGCCGCAGATCGAGCGGCCTCGGTTGGGTGTAATCGAGCAGGTCGGAGACGATGTGGTTGAGGCGCTGCACCTCGCCCAGGACGAACTGCACATCCTGCTGCTCCGGCGCATCCGGATCGAAGCGGCGCGACAGATATTCCACTCCGGCGCCGATCCCGGCGAGCGGATTGCGCACCTCATGCGCGACACCCGCGGCGAATCGGCCGAGAGCGGCCAGTCGATCGAGTCGATCGATCTCTTCTTCCATGCGCCGGATCTGCGAAAGATCGCCGAGGTTGACCACGATTCCGCGGAACTGCCCATGGCGATCGAAGAGCTCCGAGGTACCGACGTTGAGATGGATCCGTCGCCCTTCGCGCACCAGGCTGACCTCGCGTGTGGTCGGGGTGCGGCGCCGCAATGCCTGCCGCAGATGGGAGACGAGCGTGCCGAGCTCGGGCGGCAAGGCTTCCAGGGTGAGTCCGCGCAAGGGAGAAGCGTCGAGGAGGCGCGCCGCTCCCGCGTTCGCCTCGGTGATCTTTCCTTCGAGGTCGAGCGCGATCAATCCGTCCTGCATCGCATCGAGGAGCTGCCGTCGGAAACGGTCCGCGCGCTCGAGCTCTTCCCGATGCTGCAAGGTTTGCAGCATGCCCGCGACACGCCTGCCCAGCTCTTGGGGAGACCAATCCTCATCGGTCGCGGCCACGCCTTTGAGACAGAGGTATCCGATCGGCGTCGTCTCCGCTTCTCCGCCGCTCTCCGGAAGCCGCAGCACCACCGAATAGCGGGCGGGATCGGAGCGCGGGGCGCCTTCCACGCCGCGGGCATCTTCGCTCGTCTCCCCGGAAGTGGCCGGGAGCTCGGAAGGCCAGTCCAGCAGATCGATCCGTTCGGGCCGATTGGAGCGATCGATGAAATACCCGATCCACTTCCCCCCGCCGGGACCGAGAGAGCGGACGAGGAGCACTTCGTCCACGCTCGTGACGAAGTGGATCGTGAGGTCCTTCCGCAGCTCCTCGCTG